>NZ_JBHMDN010000021.1:0-206931 GCF_042431195.1 Cohnella cellulosilytica | reverse complement strand
CCCCTCATATGATCTGACATCTAAACCCTGTGAAATCCTGCGAATGAGTGAGCATTCGTGAGAAAACCCCCTAAACCCGAGGGACGGTCTGCCGGACCGTTAAAGGCAGTCAACCGCCGGATTCCGCCCACTTAGCGGTCTGCCGGACCGTTAAAAGCAGTCAACCGCTGGATTCCGCTCACTTAGCGGTCTGCCGGACCGTTAAAGACAGTCAACCGCTGGATTCCGCTCACTTAACGGTCTGTCGGACCGTTAAAGGCAGTCAACCGCCGGATTCCGCTCACTTAGCGGTCTGCCGGACCGTTAAAGGCAGTCAACCGCCGGATTTCGCTCACTAGCGGTCTGCCGGACCGTTAAAAGCAGTTAACCGCCGGATTCCGCTCACTTAACGGTCTGCCGGACCGTTAAAGACTCACATGTGTCAATTGGTGGGCAATCCGCAACCAACTTTGCCCTAACAGGTCAGACCGCCGGAAATCCGGCGGTCCTCCTTTTGCTGCTTTAACGTTTATTGGTTAATCGTAGAGACGTCGACCGATTGCTGCATAATATCGAGATAGCCTTGCAGGTTCAGACCGTCGAACCCTTTTACGTAAGCGTCCCAATCCTTGTCGAGACTCTTGTTTCCGGTGATGAACTGGAGCGCGTTCTGGTCGATGTAGTTTCTGATATTCGTCTGCATCATGCTCGCTTCGTCCGCGACCGACGGATCGATCCAGACGGCCCAATGAGGGAATACCTCCGCCGGCTGCTTGCCGTCATACAGCTGAGTCGCCTGGAACAGACGGCGCTCGTAGCCGCTCGGGCTGTAAATATCGGCCGCCGACACCTGCGCGCCGCGGAACGCCTTGCTGTCGTTGAATTGGCCCATGGAGCCCCAAGCGTCGTTGCGCGGCTGCTCCCCGTCCTTCAGCGGAATCGTCGCAAAGCTCGGCTCCACGGAATCGTCGAGCGCGATCTCGCCTTCCGCCGGCAGACGCCAGCCCAGGTTTTCCGGACCGTACGTGCCCAGCTTCATGCCCTCGTCCGTGAAAATGTAGTCCATCACCTTGATCGCCGCGATCCGCGTCTCTTCGCTCGCCTTGTTCGTCAATACGAACGAGGCGCCGGCCGAGATCGGATAGTTGAAGGAAGCGTACGAGCCGTGCGGACCGGTCAGAGGCGCGATCGGGTTATAGTCGTTGCCGTACCGGTTGCCTTCCGCCGTGTTGACGAAGATGGCCGGGTGCATGCCCGCTCCGGCGCCCAACAGCTGGGCGTCCGCGTTCTCGCCGATCTTCTGGTAAGCTTCGGCCGTCTGCGTGAACGCGCCCGGGTCGATCAGCCCTTCGTCGTACATCGACTTGATATAGGCCAAGCCTTCCTTCCACTCGGGCTTGTTGGCCGCGAGATCGACTTTGCCGTCGTTCAGCGTCAAATAGGTGCGGTCGTCGTTGTAGATAAAGCCGTTCATCAGGAACGGAATGACGTGCACGCCGAAGGTTTCCGTGGAGCCGCTGAGCGGCACCTCGTCGGCGGCGCCGTTGCCGTTGGGGTCCTGCGTCTTGAACGCCCTCAGCACGTCGCGGAACTCGTCGGTCGTCGTCGGCATTTTCAGGTTCAGCTGCTCCAGCCATTTGGTGTTCAGCCACATTTTGTTCGGATACGAGCAGTGGTAGCACTCGGACAGCTGGGTGAGCCCGTAAATATTGCCGTCGGGAGCCGTATTCATCGCTTTGTAATAAGGCGTGCTGTCCAGCACCGCCTTGATGTTCGGAGCGTATTTGTCGATCAGATCGTTAAGCGGCACGATAACGCCTTGGCTGCTGTACCGCACGAGATCGGTCTGGGAAAATTGGTCCACCCACGGGATGAGCAGATACATGTCCGGGTAATCGCCGCTGGCGAGCGAGATTTGGCGTTTCTCCGCCGCGCCGTCCTGGGGAACCGTCGTCCATTCGAACTTGACGTTCAGCTTCTCCTCCACCAGCTTCGTGAATGTGTTGGTCGCCAGATCCTGGTCCGTGCCCTGCTGGGCGAAAATCCGGATCGTGACCGGCTCGGACGAGCCATTCGACGCCGCCCCCGACGCCGGCGCGGAGGCTCCCGCGCTCTCGCCGGAATTGCCGTTATTGCCCGAACACCCCGCCAGCGCCACGCTGACCGCCAACAAACACGATGCCGCAATCGATAGCTTCTTTTTCAATGCAACCTCTCCCTTTGTGAATAAAAATGATCAAGCCGGATGCGGTGAAGCTCGCGACGATTACATGCCCATCCCCCCTCTCGCGGCCGCGCCTCAGCCCTTCACGGAACCGATCAGCATCCCCTGTACAAAATAACGCTGCACGAACGGGTAGATGATCAGCACCGGCAAGCTGGCGACGACGATCAGCGAATATCTCATCAGGTTCTGCACCTGCTGCTTCTCGATCATCAGCCCGGCGTCCATCGTGCCCGCGCCGCTGTTCTGGACAAGAATGCTTCTGAGAACGAGCTGCAGCGGGTACAGCTTCTGGGATTTCAAATAGATCAGCGCGTCGAAATACGCGTTCCACTGCCCGACGGCGTACATGAGCGCCAGTACCGCAAGAATCGGCTTGGACAGCGGAATGACGATGCTCAGCACGAAGAGGATGTCGCTGCATCCGTCGATCTCGCTGGCTTCCGCCAGCTCCTCGGGAATGGAGGATTGAAAGAAGGTTCTCGCGATAATGACCTGCCACACCCAGATCGCGTTCGGAAGCAGCAGCGCCCAGCGCGTATCGATCAGACCGACCGCCTTCACGACTAGATAGCTCGGAATGAGCCCTCCCGCGAACAGCATCGTGAAGGTGACGAAAATCATCAGCGCGCCGCGTCCGAAGAACGTTCTGCGCGACAGCGGGTAAGCGATCATGATCGTCAAGCACACGCTGATCAGCGTCCCGACGGACGTATAGAAGAGCGAATTGGCGTACCCGGTAAGCACCTGCTCGTTCTTGAACACCGCCTCGTACCCTTTTATGGAAAACTCGACGGGCCACAGCCAGACTCGTCCGGACGAGACGGCGGCCGGGCTGCTGAGGGAAGAGCTTACAATATAAACAAGGGGGTACAGCACCGCCAGCAGAACGACGGTTAACCCGATATAGATCAGGATCAGGAACAGCCGATCTCCCGCCGATTCCCGAATCGGAATTGCTTTATTTGCCATACAAGACATGTCTCCTTCCCCGCACAGCCTCTACCATAAGCTGTTGTTGGATATTCTCCTTGCGACTGCGTTCACGAGTACGAGCAGCACCAGGTTGATGACCGAGTTGAACAAGCCGACGGCCGTCGCGAAGCTGTAGTTGGCGTTAAGCAGTCCCATTTTGTACACATAGGTGGAAATGATCTCGGACGTCGACAGGTTGAGCGGATTTTGCAGCAAATAGATTTTCTCGAAGCCGACCGCCATAATATTGCCTACGCTCAGGATCAAAATGATGACCGCGGCCGGCATCAGGCCCGGCAGGTCGATGTTGACGATTTTCTGAAGGCGCGACGCTCCGTCCACCTTGGCCGCCTCGTAGAGAGAAGGATCGACTCCGGCCAACGCGGCCAAATAAATGACGGCGGAATATCCGGCTCCCTGCCACACCTCCGACCAGACGTAGATCGACCGGAACATGCCCGAGCTGCCGAGAAAATTGACCGATTCCATGCCCAGCGCGCCCAGGATCGTATTGACGATGCCCAGCCGCGGCGACAGGAACAAAATAATGACGGACACCATGACCACCGTCGAGATGAAATACGGAGCGTACGTCACCAATTGAACGGTGCGCTTGAACCTGCCATTGCGGATCTCGTTCAGCGCGATCGCCAGCAGAATCGGGATCGGGAAGCTGACCGCCAGCTGGTATAAGGAAATGTACAGCGTGTTCCGCAGCAGCGTCCCGAAGGCGGGATTGTCGAAAAACAAGCGGAAATATTTCGTCCCTACCCACGGGCTGCCCCATATTCCTTTGATCACGTTATAGTCCTTAAAAGCGAGCACCGCGTTAAACATGGGAACGTACTTAAAAAGCAGAAAATAGACGATCGGCGGTATCGCCAGCAGATAGAGCTGCCAATGCCTTCTGAAGCTTTTGCTTGCCGTTGTACCCAGATGAATCCCCCTCCGTACGCCTTGTTAGCGCTTTCTCAACTCGATGTTAGCGGTTTTACGCCGGCTCCGTAAGGTACATTTCCCCGCAGAAATCGTACAGTTTCCGGCTCGGGCGGCGGCGTACAATTTCCTCCGGCGTACCTTTTCCGGCCGCGCCGCGCAGGACGGGGCAAAGAAAAAGGGAATCTGTCCCGAGACAGATTCCCGATTAGAGCGAGCTCTGGCGATAAGCGCTGGGCGCCGTGCCCTTAACCCTCTTGAACGCCCGCCTGAAGGAGTGGCCGCTGTTGTAGCCGACCTGGACGGCGATCTCGTCGATCGTCAGCTCGTTCTCCAGCAGCAGCTCGGCGGCTCGGCCGATTCGGACGCGTTCCAAATAATCGATCGGGCTTTCGCCCGCGTATTCCTTGAACAGCTGGGTCACAAATTTCTCGGGGCGGTTGACCGCCTCGACGATCCGATACAGCGACAAGTCCGCGTTCGCGTATTCCCGTTCGATGAACTGCTTGACCGCCTCGATCGTCTCGTGATACCGATCGACTTTCTTCTTGGAGACGTCGCGGCACAGCTCGTTAACGATCCATTCCAGCGCGCTTCTCAGCTTCTCCGTCTTGTCCGCGGGCTGGAGCTGCGCGATCCGGCTCCCGACCGCCGCCGCAAACTCCTCGTCGTAGAACGGCTGCTGATCCAGCAGCTTCAGCAGCGTCCCCTTCAACTCCGAGATCAACTGCTGCCTCATCTCGTAGGACAGCTCGCGCTCGGCCAGATTCATCGTCAGAACCCGATCCAGAACGCGCAGGCTCTCCTCGGCGTCTCCGGCTTTCAGCGTTTTCAGCAGCCGCTGCTCCGTATCGATCGGATAATAGAACATTTCCGTCTCTCTTACGATTTCCCGGTAACGGGTCAGGCGGTTCTCGCCAGCGTACGCGGAATGCTCCAGCGCCTGCTGCGCCTCGTCGAAGGAGCGGCTGACGTCCCGCAGCGTCCGGTAGGAATCTCCCGTCGCCAGGGCCAGAGTCATCGGATAGTTCCGAAGCGCGTTCCCGGAAGCCTGCTCCAGCCGCCTGGCGAACCCGTCCTCTTCTTCCGCTTCCCCGCTCTCCGTCTCTCCGAACGGATACAGCACGGCGATTTTGTCCGAGCCCCAATCGGTGATCAGCAGCCGCGGCATCGTTTCCAGCAGCTTGGCCTTTAAGACGAGGCGGGCCAAATTGTATTCGTGGATCATCTCCTCGCTGCTCTCGGAATCGTATCCGATCATACGGACAAGACCGACGCAGCCTCGTTCGGGAAGCGGTTTCATTCCGAGCCGGGAAGAGACCGCCGCAATCTCGCCGGGGGATAGGAACTCTCCGGTCAGCAGCCGCTTGACGAAGGAATCCCTGAGCAGGGGAAGCTGCTTGTCCAGCTCCTCCTCCAGCTCCTTGTTGCTCGACATCAGCCTGGAAATGCTGCCGGCCAGAAACACATACTCGTTGCGAATGGCCGAGCCGTCCGTCCCGGGATGCTCCTTGAACATGCCCAGCAGACGGGCGATCGGCGCGGAGTTCCGATAGGAGAACAAGACGACGATGAGCAAGCCGGCCAGCAGAGCGACCGCGTTAAACGTCCAGGTCTCGCGTTGGATCTGGTTCGCTTTTTCCTTGACGACCCCTTCGGGGATGCCGGCCGTATACCGCCAGCCCGTCGCATCGGAGCGGATCGAGATGAGCAGCATGCCGTTCTCGAACCTGCGCCAATCCTCCTCCAATCCCGACGGCACGCGAGCCAGCTGCTCGATGTCGGCTTGATCGATCCCGCTGGCCAGCATCGTATTTCCGTCGCCGTCGGTTATGAAGCCCCAGCCGCCGTACCGTTCGGACATGCTGTCCAGCAAGCTTCCAACCTTGCGCTCGTTGATCGTGACGACGACGGTGGCTTTCGGCCGATACAGGCTGTTTAAAGGAAGCGATTGAACGACGGTAATGACGGAACTGGGGTTATTGCTGCGAACGTAGGGGCTCAGCGGAAGAATTTCGTTCTCGTGAATCCGGTTGAGCATGCCTTCTCTCCATTCCTGGAGAGACATGTCTGCATAGCGATTGTTCGCATAAAAATGCTCCGGCCGGAAAAATACGGCATCGGGAGCCAATACGACGTCCGAGTTGTTCAAATAAATATAGAAGCTTTGCAAGTATTCGTTCGTTTTGCTGAAGTTGGAGATGTCCCTGGACATTTTCCACAGACCGTAGACATTGTGTTCGCCCTCCGGCAGCGTCTCTGACATCAGCCGGGTCAAGTCCTGATTGATCGCGAGCTGCTTGGTGAAGCTCTTTACCTCGTTCAGCCGCGTCTCCAAAATCTCCTTGCTCTGGTTGAGCAGCAGCCGGCTGTTCTCCACGGAGTTGGCCACCGCCACGTCCGCGGAGGCGCGGTAGGACAAATAGCCGGCGATGTTGGGCAGCAGCAGCACGATGAGATACGAGATCGCGAATTTGCGAAACATCGGCGAGAAGGTTGGGCCCTTCATTCCGTCCTTCCTCCCGTTCCGTATGGCGGTCCGCAGCAGACGCCGGGCGGACCTCGCCAAGAAATAAACTATATTTTACCCGGAGCGGCATGCGGAGAACAATCCGATTTTATGTGGAATTGATGTTCAAATTTTTGCTTTAAACGCGCGGCGTCACAAAACCGCTGTCTTCGTTGTCTTATCTGTGCAGGCAAAAAAAGACCCCCGAGGAGAGAGTCGAAATGAAGCTTAGAATGAATCACCACAAAGCCAATCCGGCCGCCTACAAAGCCATGAGCGGACTCGAGCAATTCATCCGCGACAGCGGCCTGGACCACGAGCTGTACGAATGGATCAAGCTGCGCGCCTCGCAGATCAACAACTGCTCGTTCTGCATCGACATGCACGCCAAGGATTTGTTGAAAATGGGCGTAAGCGCGGAGAAAATCATGCTGCTGACCGCCTGGCACGAGGCGCCTCACTTCACCTCGCAGGAGCGCGCCGTGCTCGAGCTGACCGAATGCGCCACGAAGCTCTCCGAAGCCGGCGTTCCCAAGGACGTATACGATCGCGTGCGCGAGCATTTCGACGAGAAACAGTTCGTTGATCTGATCATGGCGATCAACGTCATCAACTCGTGGAACCGGCTTGGCGTGTCCACGGGCATGTACCCGGGAGCCTTCAGTTAAATCTCGTCAGTTTGTCCGGATTCGAGACCAGGTAGAGCCGGCGGATACGGGAGCCGTCCGGCTCCCATTCCGCGCATAACGCCTTCGAGACTCGCTCGTCCGTGCGCTGCGCCACCCCCGGATCCCCATTGAGCCGCGTGCACTCCAGACCTTCCTTGAGCGAGCCCTTCGCGGATATTCCTTCGAAGAAGGCCATTACTCGCCGGATGCCGACAATCGGATAGATCGCGGCCCGCGCCTTGCCGCCCCCGTCCGAGATCAGGATCACGTCGTCGAGCAGGAAATCGAGCAGCGGCTTGAAATTCCCCGTGTCCGACGCGCGAAGGAAGGCCTCGACGAATCGTTCCTTGGCCGATTCCGCGGCTTCGTCCGGCTGCGGCGCTCGCGCGCCTTCCCCCATCTTGGCCTTCGCTCTGCTGAACGTCTTCCGGCAGCTCGTCTCCGTGCGGCCGAGCATATCGGCTGTATCCGCGTACTCGAACCCCAACGTTTCCTTGAGGACATAGATCGCCCTCTCCAAGGGAGTCAGCTTCTGCAGCAGCACCAGGTACGCATAGCCGACCGTCTCCCGCCGCTCCGCCGGATCCGCGGACCGCTCTCCGTCCGGCAGCGGCTCGGGCAGCCATTCCCCGATGTACGTTTCCCGCTTGCGGCGCGACGACTTCAGCAGATTGAGACAGCGGTTCGCCGTCATTTTCGCCAAGTAGGCTTTCTCGTTGGCAATGCCGTCCCGATCCGACTGCATATATTGAGCGAATACGTCCTGGACGATGTCCTCCGCATCCGTCGCCATTCCGAGCATCCGATAGGCCAGTCCGAAGAGCATCGATCGATGCCGCTCGTAAGCTTGGGCCACTGTCATTGCCAGCCCCTCCGTTCTTTATAACCGAGTGTATCCCTTATAAAGACAACGGAGAACGACGGTTTGTGACATCGGCCAACGGCGGAGACGCGAACGCCCGCGTCTTCTCTTCGTCTTCCGCAATTGCCGCTCTCCTTTCCGTTCATCCTACCTTACCCGCGAGAAAAAAGCATCCTAACGCCCCACCGCCATGAAGGCGAAGCCGAGACGGCGCATCTCCGCGCGATCGAGCATGTTCCTTCCGTCCAGCAGCACCGGCGTCTCCATCCCGTCCTTCACGCCCGCCCAGTCGAGCTCCCGGTAGACGTCCCAATCGGTGACGATAACCGCGGCATGAGCGCCCAGCAGAGCCTCCCCGGCGCTCTCCGCAAACGCGATTCTGTCCGCCAGATTCCCGTACATCGCGCGAAAACCGGCAATGCCGAGCGGGTCCGTAGCCAGCACGGAAGCCCCTTCGGCCAGCAGCGCTTCTATGACCGCCGCCGCGGGCGTCTCCCTGACGTCGTCGGTTCCCGGCTTAAAGGTCAGCCCCAGCACGGCAATTTTTTTGCCGCCGAGCACCCATAGCTGCTCTCGCAGCCTGCGGATCATGCGCTGCGACCGTTCGCGGTTGATCTGCATCACCTGCTCCAGCAGGCCGAAGTTAAGGCCGTACGATCTGCCGACGTGCGCGAACGCGCGAAGGTCCTTCGGGAAGCAGGAGCCGCCGAAGCCCGGTCCGGCTTTCAGGAAGTCCGCTCCGATTCGCCTGTCGCAGCCGATGCCCTCGGCCACCAGCGCCACGTCGGCTCCCGTCTCCTCGCACAGATCGGACACCATGTTAATGTAGGAAATTTTCGTCGCGAGAAAAGAGTTCGCCGCATACTTGATAATTTCCGCCGTATGGGAATCCGTGAACAGCTTCGGGCAGTCGAACGAACGGTAGACCTCTTCCATGAGAGTCCGGCCGCGCTCCGAGGCCACACCGACGACGATCCGGTCCGGGTGCATGAACTCCTTGACCGCCGCCCCTTCCCGCAGAAACTCGGGATTGGAGGCGATCTCGAGATTGGCCTTGCGGCCTTTGGCGTACAAGACGCTCATTTTCTCGATCCAGCGGCCCGTTCCTACGGGGACCGTGCTCTTGACGACGACCAGCTTGTATCCCGAATCGAGGCTGCTCTCCACGATCTCCTTCGTCACCGCTTCGATCTGCGACATGTCCGCGCTCCCGTCCGGCCGCGACGGCGTGCCGACGCAGACGAACAGCACCTCCGCCTTAAGGATCGCCAGCGGACCGTTCTCCGTGAAGACCAGCCGCCCTTCGCTCAGATTGCGGATCAGCATCTCCTGAAGACCCGGCTCGTAGATCGTGCTTATGCCCGCTTGCAGCCTGTTCAGCTTATGCCGATCTTTCTCGACCACCTGGACCCGGAAGCCGAGCTCCGATAAGCATACCGCCGTGACAAGTCCGACATAACCCGCTCCGAATACGGCAATGTTCATCGTCCGGCCCCTCCCAGGGCGACAGCCGGTTCGGGCGTGCTGGCCGCCTCCATATCCGCCAGCAGCCGGTCGAACACGCCGGCCCAGGAACGCGACGCCGCTTCCCTCGTCCCCGTCGCCGACAGGATCGCCCGCAGCCCGGCGTCGCCGTGCAGGCGGGAAAGCGCCGCCGCGAAGGCGTCCGCATCGCCCGGCGGACAGAGCAGCCCATTGTCCCCGTGCCGGATATGATCCGGCACGGCTCCGCCCGCGGCCCCGATGACGGGGAGGCCGCAAGCCATCGCTTCCAGCACGACGTTGCCGAACGTCTCGGTCGCGGAAGGAAAGATCAGCGCATCGGACGCGGCCATCCTGCGTCTCAGCTCGGCCTGCGGCAGCGCCCCGAGAAACCGGGCTTGCACGCCCAGCCGTTCCGCGAGCGCCCGAACGCTCTCGGCGGAGGGGCCGTCTCCGGCCAGCAGCAGCTCCGCGTCGGCTCCGGTATGCTCCGCGAAGCGGCGGACAGCCTCCACCGCCACCTCCGGCTGCTTCTCGGGGGCCAGTCTCCCGGCGTACAGCACGGTAAAGCGGGCGCGCTCCAGCCCCAATGCTTCCCGCAGCGCCTCCCGGTCGGGCTCCGGACGAAACAGCGACGTATCGACGCCGCGGCTCCAGATTTCAAGGCCCTCCCATCCGTCGGCCCGGCACTCCTCCAGTACGGACGGCGATGGCACGTAAATCCGCCTGCACGGCCGATGAAACCAGTTCATGTATTTCCAGGTCGCCTTGCCGAGCCATTGGAGATTATAGAAGGGGAGGTAGCGTACGTAATGCGTATGGTGCAAGGCCACGAGAGGAATGCCGTGCTTCAGAGCGAGCTGTCTCCCCGTCACCCCTATGCCGAAGGGGGTTGCAACGTGGATAACGGTCGGCTTGAAGTCGAGCAGCCGGCTTTCCGCGCCGGCCATCTGCGGTATCGCGAACCGCAGCTCCGGATACAGGAAAAACCGGATGCTCCTCAGCCGCTCGGCCATATCGGGCACCAGGTCCGCTCCTCTCGGAAGCGAAGGAGCGAACACCCGGCAGGCGATTCCCCGTCCCCGCAAGTAAGCCGTCCACCGCTCCAGCGTCTTGGCCACCCCGTTCATCTCCGGGGCGTACGTATCGGTAAACAGAGCCACACGAATTTCCGGCATCCCAAGCACCTCCATACGTTTTGCCCTTATCGTAGCAAGCCGAGGTTATCGGAATGTCAACGGAATTCGCGCGGCGCATAAACGACCGAACGATGCCGCACACTAATCGGCGAATGCAATCGATACGCAAAGGAGCGATAGGTTCATGGCCAAACACGACAACCAACTGTCCAAAGCAGAGGTGCAGACGACTCCGCTTAACAAGATGCCCGACCCCGAAGACGAAGTGGAGTTCTCCGCCGAAGAGGCGGCCGAAGTCTTCGAGCGGAACGAAACGGAAAATACGGAGCACGCCGACCACCAGAACGAAAGAATGTAGCGCCAGCCGAAACGCTTGTGGCGTCTTAGGGAAGAGGAATACGATTTGTCGGAGACGCTCCCGGATCAGGGGAGTTAGCGGACTTCAGATTTGCCGAATCGTCAAAAGGGTGCAAGCCTCTCCTGCCTTTCGGGAGAAGGCCTGCACCTTTTTCGTACGACAAACCTATAAGAAAAACGCCTAGCGGCGTTTTCCGGGCAAAGTATAGGGTGTTGGAAGGGGGCTGCGGCTCTGTTATTAGACCAGTCGAGTCGGGTTTGGTGGGGTGAGGTGGATCTGATCATCGTCACTCGCCAATTTTATATGAAATTTCATACAAAATTCTCCCCTGTCCGTCTATTTGAGGTCACTTTGTACGATTTTTCGATTTTTCATACAAATCTGCCATCCCGACCACTCAAATTCCTTATTTTGTATGAATAATCATACAAAATAAGGACACATCGGCTAACCCCAACCAGCGGCATCTGTACGATTTATCGTACAAATGATTTCAAAGAAACCGTCCTCCTCAAGCCCGGGCTTGAATCTGCTTGGAGAGAACGGATACCAGCTCTTCCATCGTAATCTCGGCCAGAACGCCTTCCATCGCTTCCTGCGCGCGCGCCAGCAGAAGCTGCAGCACGGCTTGAATGTTGGCGCCTACCGGACATTGGGGATTTGGCTCCTCATGGATGTTGAACAGCTTGCCCTCTTCGACGACGTCGACCGCTCGATAGACGTCGAGCAGCGCGATCTCGTCCAGCCCTCTGGCCAGATGCGCGCCGCCGCTGCCCGCCTTGACCGTCACAAGACCTGCTTTCTTAAGCTGCCCCAACACCCTCCTGATAATGACCGGATTCGTTCCGACGCTTCCGGCCAGCCACTCCGAAGTGCTGTGGGCGCCAGGCGTGACGGCCAGCAGCGACAAGACGTGCACGGCTATGGAGAAACGGCTGCTGATTTTCATTGAGCAACACCCTTTCGATGTAATCATTATAGTTACACCATATCGCAGTGTCAATGCCCCGCAATCGCAATCATCATAATCCCCGTAACGACCGCCGCGGAGGCGACGAGTCGCCGGGTCCCCTGCGACTCCTTCAGAACGAGCAGCCCCAGCAGCGTGCCGAATACGATTCCGACCTCGCGCAAAGGCGCAACCGTAGAGACATCGGCCGTCCTGGCCGCAAACAGAAACAGCAGATAGGAGCCCGGAGACAGAATCGCCCCCAGCCAGAGGATGCTCCGGTGACGACGAACAACCTCCCACAGCCGTCCCGGCTTCAGCGCCGCCGGGGTCAATCCCAGCACAAACCCGATGTTGGTCACTTCCAGCAGGGCAAGCGGGGACATATATCCGAGATTCACTTTGTCGACCAGCGTATACGTCGTAATGCACAGGCCGACGCCGACGGCCAGCAGAATCGGTCGAACGGAAGCCTCGCCCGCCCGCTGCTCCCTCCCGACCATAACCAAAAATCCGACCAGCATGCAGCCGATGCCGGCCCAGCCCCACAGCGGAAGCGATTCTCCGAGCAGCAGCACTCCGGCAGCCGGCGTCAGCAGCGTTGGCATTCCGCGCATGATCGGGTACACCTGCGACAGATCACCCGCTTTATACGTCTGCGCGAGCAAGTACGCATACACTCCCTGCATCGCCAGCGACACGCCTATAAACAGCCATTCACGCGGCGAATACCGGCTGCCGGCCAACTCGTTCATCAGCACGGGCAGCAGCACGACCGTCGACGGGGCATAGATCGCCCACAGAAATACCGGTTTGTCCGTGCTTTGCTTGGCGAACATATTCCATACCGCGTGCGCCAGCCCGGAGCACAAGACGAGAACGATAGAGACTGCGATCATGAGGCGAACCTCGCCTTCCGCACTTTTGTTAACGCTATGTTAACACGCGGACGCAATTAAAAACAAGATAAAAAAGGGAAATACAATATCTTCAGGAGACAAAATCGATCGAAGTCCCAGTTACGGTCCACGAGACCGCTAACAGACCGATCAGTTGCGGAATCGTCGGAGTAACGATCTTTGAGACCGTTACTTGCCCGACTAGCGGCGGGATTGTCGGAATAACGGCCTGTGGGACCGTTAATAGCCCGATCAATGGCGGACTCGTAGGAATAGTGGTCTCCCAGGCCGTAAAGGACGGTCCAGTGAGTGATTTTACAGGATGCTTTCGAGCAATCACCATGCGAAAGCCCACTATAAGTACCTGCTTATGCGCATCACCTAATTAGCCACAGAAAAAAACCAAAAAAAAGCCGCCTCCATAAAATGCAGAAGCAGCTCTTCTCCATAGAAAATCGGTGCAATATCGCTCTAGTCCCGGCTGGAAATCTTGGCCAGCAGGCGAAGCATCTCGATGTACAGCCACACGAGCGTAACCATCAGACCGAACGCTCCGTACCATTCCATATACTTCGGAGCGCCCTGCTGCGCGCCGTTCTCGATGAAATCGAAGTCGAGCACAAGATTGAGCGCCGCTACGACCACGATGACGAGGGAAATGCCGATTCCGAGCAAGCTGTTGTCGTGCAAATACGGAATCGTGATTCCGAAAAAACCGAGCACGAAGCTGGCCAGGTAGACCAGCATGATTCCCGCCGTCGCCGCGAACACGCCGAGCTTGAAGTTCTCGGTCGCTTTGATCAACCGCGACTTGTACGCAAGGAGCAACGCGACGAACACGCACATCGTCAGCAGCGACGCCTGCAAGGTAATGCCGTTGTACAGCGATTCGTAGTTGGCGGACAGCGCTCCGAGGAAGACGCCCTCCAGCGCTGCGTAGACCGGCACCAGATAAGGAGCCGAGGTTGCTTTGAAGCTAATAATCAAGGCGACGACCAAACCGCCGATCGCGCCTCCGATCATATAAGGAACCACGTTTTGTCCGTTAAAGAACATCGACCAAGTCACGAAAGCCGCCCCAAGCAAAATGGCCAGCGTAATGAACGATTTGTTCACCGTGCCGTCGATCGTCATCCGTTCCGATTCGCCGTAATGACCCGTTTTCTCGAAGGTTTTATCGCCCAAAGTCGGGTTCCCGCTGCGTCCGATCATGCTCAAACCACCTCGTCCGTAAGATTATTCCAATTATAGCACTTGACGCCGTCCCTTATCCATTTTTTAATCGGCAGGCCCTCTCCCGGCGTCCAGCATCCTTGTAAAATCGGCCAGCTGCCCCGCCAGAGAGAGCGGGTCCGTCATGAGCCAGCTTGTATCCAATCTGAAGTACCGATTGTTGCGAACGGCTTCCAGATCGCGCCAGACGGCCTTCCGCTCCAGAAGATCCATCTCTCTCCGGGACTCGTCGTCCGGGGAGACGACAACGAAGAGATAATCCCCGGCATACCGGGCCAGCTCTTCGATCGGGATATCTTCTTTGAAGGGATGCCCTTCTTGCCTCTGAATTCGGGCGACCGGCTCCGGAGCCGGCAATTGCAAATCCCGGTACAGCACCGTCATGTCGTAATAGACCTGGAACGCATTCGGCAGCCCGCGCATCCAGAAGAAGGAGAAGGCCGCGTTAGCCGGGAACCTCCGGGCATTCCCGCTTCGCGTTGCCGCGACTTGCTCCTGATACTGCGCAATCCATGTCTCCGCTTCCCTCGCTTTTCCGATCCAGGCGGCGATTCGCTGGAATCTTTCGAAGTACGGCATAAACCACGGCACGCTCAGCGTAGGTGCGATGCGGGCGTAATCTTCGTAATGATGCCCGTCGAAGGTCAGAATGGCGTCCGGCCGCGCAGCGGCGATTCGCGCCAGATCGGGATGAACGACGGAAGGGCCGACGGCGGCGATTCCCGCGGTCCAATTCTTCAAGAAGCTCCCGTCCAGCAGCAATTGAGGGGCACCGACCGGCTTTACGCCCAAGGCCAACAGCTCACCCAAATAATGCATGGAAACGATGCGAATGTCCTGCTTTCGCAGCCGCACATAGACGCGCGGAGAAACGCTGGTATGCCTTTTGAAGCTTCGGCTAAAATGAAACGGGTCGCGGAAGCCGGTGCTTGCGGCAATCTCCTGGATCGAATCCCCGGAGGTCAGCAGCAGCTGCTTGGCCCGGTTCAGACGCCGTTCGATCAAATATTCGATCGGACTCCTGCCCGTCAGCTTCTGAAACAGGCGGGAGTAGTGCCGCTCGGACATGTCGGCCATCTCGGCCAGCTGCGCCAGCGTCAGGTCGAGCGAATAGGAGTCTTCGATAAATTCGATCGTTCGCCGCACCGCGCGCAGGCTGTCGTCGCTCGGCTCCTTCGCCCCCGATTGCAGCACGAGATAGACGATTTCCTGGAAAAGAAGGTGAAGACCGTAGGGTTCCGCGCCTTCCTTCTCCTCTTTTTTCTCGTACAGCGTCCTGATCAATTCGAGCATTCGGGCAAACGGAACGATTTTCCATGCGCCCTCGCCAAGCTTGGGACCGGCAGTATGCCCGCTTCCGTCCAAGTCGAGCGGAAAGAAACTCAAAACATACACGCTAAGCGGATAGTCGTCGGAGGAATTGAGCAGCCGCAGCTCGCTGCCCGGATGGACGACGAAGCATTTGCCGAATTCGAGCGCATATTCCTTTCCTCCCGCATCCAGCAGTCCCGTGCCCTCCCGCACTGCGATCAAGACATGCCGTTCGCAGGTTTGGCCGGGCGTGGCGGAGCCCGGGGCGCAAGACTCGATCCGGATATCCTCCCACAAATAGACGACGGGCAGCCGAGGCGGCCCTTCGCTCGTACCGGACATAAGTCTCCCCTCCTTTTGGAACGACCTCATCTACAGGAAAAGGGAGGCCCTCCGCAGCAAGCGGAGAACTCCCCCATTTTCATACGTATTCTGCCCGTATTTACCGAGTCAAAAGTTGGACGGCCTCATCCAGCTGTGCCTCGAACGACATGACATCGTAAGAAAACCAAATTCCGTCGTCGACTCTATACACTTTATTGTTTTTGACGGCCGGGAGATTGTTCCACAGCTTGCTCTGCTCGACCTCGCTCACGAAATCCTCGTCGTTATGGAACGTGACCAGGAACAGACGATCCGCCGAAGCGAATTCGGGCAGCTGCTCCAGAGAGATCGACAGCCCGAGGCTGTTGTCTCCTTTCTCCCATTCCGTCCGGACCTGCTCCGTCATCGGAAGGCCAAGCGTCTCGAACAAAGTATAGCCTACATTACCGGGGCCGTATACGCGAAGCTGCCTGTTCTCGAACCCTCCGATAACGACGGCTCCGAACGTCTCGCTTGGGTCGACAAACCCGGCCAGCTTGGCTCGCGCTTCATCGCTTTTGGCCTTGTAAGCCTGAAGCCATTGCTCCGCCGCTTCGGATTGGTCCAGCACGTCCGCCACTACCCGCAGATGCTCGAACGGGTCCTGCCCCTCCCACTGCACGACGACCGTCGGGGCGATCTTGCTTAGCTGCTCCACGGCATCTCGATTCCACTCCGCCACCAGAATAAGATCGGGCTTTAACGTCAGCATTTTCTCGACATTCAATTCATTGGCCGCTCCGACGTCCTCGATCCCGCCAACCTGGTCCTTGATCGCCGCGAATCCGGTCAACAGATGGGTGGCCGCCCCAACCGGCTTCATTCCCAGAGCGATCATCTGGGGCAAATATTGCGAGGTGATAACCCGCTGAGGGTGAGCCGGAATCTCCACCTCTCTGTCCAACGCGTCCTTGTACAATCGTGTGCCGGCCTGCTCGCTCGGGGTCGTCGGGGAGACGGGTGCCGAAGACGACGGCGCGGATGGCCCGGCATTCTCCCCGCCTTCCCCCTTCCCGCAGGCCGCTAATAGAATCGCCGCTATAAGCAGCGCAGTAAATGCCAAGTATGTTTTCCGATCGAACATTCGACTTCCCCTTTTCCGTTTTTCTTATTGAGAACTGTTATCAATGATAACAAACTCCCCGCCCCGCTATCCATGTCGTATCCGGACATCGAACATGAAAGATTCGGACGCGTTCCCGTTCCCAACAAGAAAAGCCTCCGACCCTCCCGTTCAGGGACAGCCGGAGAGAGCCTCGGGCGGACATTCCGTTAAGCGATGATCTTCGTCTTCTTGGCATTCTCCGTCGACCTGCGGATAAATCCGCTTAGCGGACGCTTGAGCGCAAGAGCCAGGAGCAGGCTTAGCGCGATAAAGGCGACCAGCGCGGCCATATCCTTCAGCGCCGTCTCCCACAGAATGCCGCCGACCGCTTCCCGCAGCAGGCTGATCGCATAGGTGAACGGCATGAACGGGTTCAGCGCCTGGAAAAACGGAGAAGTCGTGCTGATCGGGAACGTGCCTCCGGAGCTGGAAAATTGGAACACCATAAAGACGATCGCGATCCCTTTGCCCACATTGCCGAAAACGGACAGCAGCGTATACGTAATCGTAACGAACACAAGGCTGATCAGCATGGCGAACAGCACGAATTCGGGAGGGTCGGCCACATAGGCGTCCAGAATGAAAATATCCCCCAGCGTAATGAACAGCGCCTGACACAATCCGATCGTAGCGAAGGTCCCCAGGCGTCCGGAAAAAAGCTGATAAGGCTTGTATTTGCCCTCCGGGTTGTCCGCTTCCGATTTCAGCAAGGAAATCAGCAGCGTGGCTCCGACCCATAGCGACAGCACGCAGTAAAACGGCGACATCGCCGAGCCGTAGTTCGGAATCGGGTACTTGCGGTTTTCCTTGACCCGCACGGGGTTGGCGAGAAACTCGCTCTCTTGCCGAATATCGCCCTTCAACAGCTTAGCCAGCTCCGCAAAATGATTATCTTCCTCGACTTCGCGCAGCTTGTCCGCCGCCGTGCGCACCGCCCGTTCCAGCTCGGGCAGATCGTCCCTGACGAGCCCCGCGACCCGATGCACGCCGGTCTCGATCTCCGGCAGCTTGTCGCGCACGAAGTCGGCCAGCTTGGACAGCTCCCGCTCCGCCTCGGGCAGATCGTTCCGGACGAACGCGGCCGCTTGATCCAGCTTCTTGCCGATAGCCGGCAGCTCGTCGCGAACGAACGGGGCCGCCAGGTTGACCGCTCGTTCGAACGCCTCCGCCTTACTGCCGAAAGCCTGCGCCAGCTCGTGCACTTTCTCCCGGATTTCCGGCATATCCCCCCGCAGCTTGTTCAGCTCCGCTTGCCCGAAGGCCAAGCCGGCCTGCGCGTCCGCGAGAATCGCTTCGATGTCCGGAAGTCTCGCTTGCGCGTCGCGCAGCAATTCGGCGGACGCTCCCGCGGCCTCCGTCAGCTTCGCCAGTCCCTGCGAGATGGCCGGAACGATCTCGCTGTCGTAATGGGCCAGCACGCCGCCCAGCGCCTCGCTCGTCTCCTTGGACAACGCGTTCAGCCGCTCGACCAGCTCCTTCGCCGGGGCTTTGCCGTCAGCGAGCCCCGTCGCAATCGTGCCCAATATTTCCGCCTGCCGATTCATCCGTTCCGCCGCCGTCCGGATCCGCTGCGCCGCTGTGCCGAGAGGCTGGCCCGGCACATATCCGTCGATCCTCTCCAGCAGCCCCGCCGTCCGATCCAGCACGGCGGACGCCGCCGCCAGCCGGTCTCCGACCGCCCGCACCTCTTCCGCCGTCGGCAGCTTCTCCGGATCGACACCGAGCAGCCGTCCCGTCAGCAAAGCTGCGGCATCGGCAGCCTGCTGCGCCAGCAGCAGATTTTGCTTGACGAGCGGAGCGATCGTCTCGAACGCTCCGACGTTCGCCGCCAGAAATCCGTTAAGCCCCTCCGCGAAGGCGGCGCCCTTGTCGGCAATCTCCGCCACCCGCGGAAGCGCCTCCTGCGCCGCAGCGACGATCGCCGCCGCTTGGGCGGCTTTGTCCAAAGCCAGCTCGATCGCATCCGCTACCCGGTCGAAGCTGCCGTCCAGCTCCGCCACCCGCTCGGCGGCCTGCCGGATCAGCGGCAGCTTCTCCTGGATAACCAGCACCTCCGAGGCCGCCGCCTCGACTTTCGGCCAATTCTGCTGAAGCTTCAGCAGATGGCCGGCAGCCTGCTCGATTTCCGGCAATCGCGCTTCGACCTCCGTAATGACCTTCGCTTTGTCCCGAATGTCCGGAAGCTTTTTTTCCAGCTCCAGCACCTTCTGTCCGGCAGCCCGGATCTCCGGAAGCTTGGTCTCCAGCTCGAAGATGCCGCCCTCGATCCGGCGAATCGTCGGCAATTGCTCTTCGACTTGCACGCCAGCCTCTTGAAGCTTCGTCAGCAGCGCCTCGCTGACCGCCTCCGCGAAGCTTTCGTTGATCTGCTCGGCGATTGCGGACACGCCGGAAGACGTAATCTTCGGCGCGACCGCGTTGATCTTCTCGTTCACCGTATAGACGACCTCGGGCCTGTCGAGCCGGCCTTCGGCGATTCCCGTAATCCGTTCGGAGAAGTCGGCGGGGATGAGAATGCTCGCATAGAACGCGCCCCGATCCACCCCGCGCTCGGCTTCCTCGCGATCGACGAACGTCCAGCCCAGCTTCGGATTGCTCCGCAGGTTGTCGATCAGTCCCTCTCCGATATTGACGCTCCTGTCCAGCACGGTCGCTCCCCGATCCTCGTTCGTAACCGCAACCTTCACTCCGGAGGTGTTGGCGTACGGGTCCCAGACCGACTTGATGTTCACCCAGCTGTACAAGCAGGGCAGCAGAATAATCGCCAGAATAAGCAAGATGCCTGTAGGCACCCTGAAAATGTTTTTCCAATCCGTCGCATAAATTTTCCATATGGCACGCATAGACTTGTCTCCCACCGTTTGCATTCGCATGTTGTTCTGCCTTATCGTACCATATTTCGCTTTTTATAATCCCCCGGCCGCAATGAACCCGAACCCGCCGAAAATATCGTATTGCGGTAGAAAACAGCCGAAGCTTATCCCGGCGCTGTCCTTCTCCCTAATCTCCTTCCACCTGCATCACATACGCCCAAGGCACATGCTCGCATAGCCAAACGCCGTTCTCGGACAACCAGAACTTGTGGCCGTCCCGATGCATGGCCGCCGCCGAGACGCGAAGCAGAAGCGGCTTACCGTGCCGTTGGCCCACCTGCGTCGCCGTCTCGGTGTCCCGCGACAGATGAACGTGCTGGCGCGAGCCTTTTTTAATGCCTTCCGTGCGAATGCTCTCCAATGAACAGGAAGTTGTTCCATGATACAGCCATTCCGGAGGAGCGCATTCCCTCATCTCCACATCGACCGCCACCGAATGCCCCTGACTGGCGCGAATCCGGGTGCGGTCCTCGTTAAACTTGTAACGCTGCTTGCTGTTTTCGCGAACGATTCGCTCCAGCGTCTCCCTGTCGATCTTCCGGCCCGCGCGATTGCAGCCTGCCAGCAGACTGTCGACATCGGCCCAGCCGTTCTCGTCCAATCCGATATACGCCGCAGCCGGGTTGTGCCGCAGCACCAGGCTCAAAAATCGTCCAAGCTTGACATCCTGGTTGTTCTGCTTCATTCCTGTCCCTCCTCTCTTTATCAAATTCACTGTTTGGAGCGACCTGGCTCGATAAATCCCTAACCGAACTCCCGCTCGAAGGCACTTATGCATTTTCCGTCCTTGGCATCCAGCACGGCAAAACGAATTTCCGCGAACAGCGCACCGTACCCTTCCGAATCCAGAAGCTCTTTCCACCAATCGGCCACCTTGAACGGGTCATTGCGGAACACGCCGCAGCCATAGGCTCCGAGAATCAGATTAATATCTCCCATAGAAGCGAAAATCGCCAATGCCAGCCGCATCCGATCCTTCATCGTCCGCTCCGCCTTGCCCGCGTCCTCTCCCTTGAGCAGCACTTGACCGTAGTTGACCGCAGGCAGCGTCAGCACTGAGGCCGTCACCGGAGCCTGCAGCAATTCAAAGCGTTCATCCCGGAAAAAAACAACGTCGGGGGAGTAGATGGCATAGTCGGTATACATCATGGACGAGCAAGCACGGTTGGCCTTGTAGTATTGTTCGTTGCGCAGCAGCGTCCCGTACAGTCCGCCGGAGACGGCCAGGCTTTCCTCCTGCGCCATGGCTCCGTTCAGGAAGCCTCCTCCGGGATTTTTGGCGCTGGCAAAATTCAGAACGCCAACGCGTGGCTTGCCGGCCTGCGCGAAATCCAGAATCGCCTTAACCGTCGGTTCGTTGGCAACGGAACGCCGTCCCTTCCCCGACCTGACCTCCGGATTCTGCACGCGGCTTTCCCTCTCGCGCCCTTGCTCCGGGGAGATCAACACGCTGGCTTCCTCGGAACGCTTCTGCTGCGCCGAGAAGTCAATCCGTCGTCCTTCGTATTCATACCAGCCCTGCTCCATTACGCGCACAGTCTCATGCGCGATCTCTTTGCGATTCATTCGTATCCCCCCAAATTTCTGCGATACAAACGGGACGGACGATGACCGGCGTTTTCCGTATAATAGTCCGTCTCGGCGACGAGGTCGGCCACTTTGCGCCGGAAGGCGGGCTTCAGCAGCTCCTTATCCAGAATGACCTCGTACACCTGCTGCAGCTCCGTCAGCGTAAACAGCTTCGGCATCAAATGCAGCGCGATATCCGTATAGTTCACCTTGCCCCGCAGCCGTTCAATCGCGTACGCGATAATTTGGGCGTGATCGAACGCCAGGCCGTCATTCGATACGACGGTATACACGGTCTTGGAAGCCGTCTCGGTTACCGTCTGCGCCCGCTCCACAACCGCGGTCAGCTCGCCGTGCTCGGAGACCAGTCCAAGCTCGTGCCGCTGCGTTCTCACATATCCGCCGTCTTCAAGCGGCTCCTTCCCTTCCTCCAGAAGCCGGTAAGTCGCCTTGAACCAAGCGGCGTTCGCCGCATCGTCCCCCGCCCGAATCCGCACTTTGCCCGCATCGATCAGCGCCATATACGAGCAGCTCATCACCCATGTCCGGGGATCGCGCCCGATATCGCTGAAGGTGTACAGCTGCTCCAGATAGACGTTGTCCACGCCCGTCTCCTCGCGCAGCTCCCGCTGCGCGGCCTGCTCCGTCGTCTCGTCGGGGCGGACGAATCCGCCCGGCAGCGCCCAGCGGCCCAGATACGGGTGCCCGCCGCGCTGGATGAGCAGAACCCTCAGCTCCTTCTCCGGAAGCTTGCGGTAATTGTCCTCTTCCTCGTCCGTCACGGTGAAGATCACCATATCCGCCGCCACCGAAGGCCGCTCGTAGTCGCCGGCGCTGTACCGTTCCAGAAACTCCCGCTCCGTCAAACCGTCGCGATCCCGCACATCCATCGTTGATCCTCCGCCCATTTTTTATCCGAGGCCTATCCCATTCGAACCCTGCTTCACCTGACCCTATCCTATCTGCTCTCTATCCCATCAGACCGCTATTCCTCCTGATTCCTATCTGGTCCCTATCCCCCGCAACCGCCCTGCGTCAGCCTCTTCCGCCAAGCTCTCCGAAAAAGTTGCCGTAAGGCTTAAACCTGGCCAACACCTCGTCGATCTTGCTCATCCGCTCCTCCAAGCCGCCCCTCAGCGTAATGTAAGGGATTTGGCGCTGCTTCAAATCCGCGATGATCTGCTTATGGAACACGTGGCGCTTCTGATCCCCGCTCCGGTCCCACGTATCGTCGTACGGAATATCGTCGTCGCACAGGAAAAACAGGTCGTATCGCTGCGCGTTCTCCAGAGCGATCCGGGTAAGCAGCTCCGGCGCGCGGCCGTGATAATCGAGCGCGTACATATAGGTCGTAATCGCATTGGTGTCCACGAACAAGTAGCGATTGGCTTCCAGCAGCGCCCGCTCCTCCCGTTCGAGATGGCCGATCGCGATCTCGTCGAAGGCCGCCAGACCGATCCGGCGGTCCACTTGATGCTCCGTCCAGTAATCCCGGCCGTATTCGCTTGCAAATGTCGTTCCGTACCGCTCCGCCAGCGCCTCGGTAAGCGTGGATTTTCCCGTCGACATCGCCCCTACGAACACAACCTTTACAATCAAGTCCCGATAGACGACATCGCTGACGAACTCCCGGTATTTGTGCGGATCGGAGCGAACCATCGTCGCCGAGATCGGTACGACGCCGCGCGCCTCGTCCACCCGACGATCGATCGCGCCCAGCGCCTTGCTCATATGCTCGCCGTAAAACTCGCTGGAATAGAAATGCGTCACCCGCTCGCCGTTCAGCAGCCCGAGAATGTACCGCTCCTCGCGAATCTCATGCTCCCGATCGTTGGAGTAGCCGTCCGGCCCGTCCCACGCCTCGATCACCCTGACGGAAGGGTATAACTTGCGAATCCAGGCGGCGCGGACCTGCAGCGGAACCGGCATCACGTCCGTCTCGTAGATGACCACGATCAGCTCGTCGACCTCGCGCAAAGCCGTCTCGATCATATATTGATGCCCCTTGTGCAGCGGAGCGAATTTGCCCAGCGTTAACCCCAACGTTTTCATGCGTGCGCCTCCCTTGCCCCTTTATTCCAGGTGTAATAGCCGTAGATCGCATTGACCAGATACGCGCTCCACATCACGATCATCAGCATGCCGTCCGGACTTCCGTCCGCCGTTCGGATCACCCACAGCAGCACGGTGAAAATATTCAGCACAATGTAGACGAGCCATTGCTCCTTATACCTTCTAACCATGAGCAGCGTCGCCACGATCGACAACACGGTCGTCAGCGCGTCAATGTAAGGCGAGTTCTGTCCTTCGATCAGCGACAGGCCGTATCCGAGAGCGGCGCTGCCCGCCGCGCAGATCACCGCCACAATCGCCAGACCTCTGGCGTCCAGCCGCCGCATGCTGACCTGCTGATCATTGCCGATATGCTTCCTCCACATCAAGAAACCGACCACGTTCATTGGCGCGAAGAACAGCAGGTTCAACCCCACCTCGCCGAACAGCCCGTTCGTGTAAGCCAGATAAGCGTAACCGAACGTATTGTACATTCCGAACACGTAGGTCATCAGGTTGCCTTTGGCCGCCAGCACGACGCAGAGAACGCCGGTCAGAAACACCGTAAATCCGAAAACCGTATCCTTCATAATAACCGTCAAAACGATTGCAACTCCCGAAAACAGAGCCAGCCAAACGATTTCGTAGACGTTCCAACTGCCCCACAGCTTTCTCATCTCGTATCCCTCCGTCTGCTCTCCCGCATCCCCATGAGGCACGCATCTCTTTGTAGTGTTTTGATAATAACAATTTATTAATATCAAAGATAACAGAAAGACCGAGGAGAAGCAAACGTTTTTTTGAAAAATATTGCCCTCGTTTGTTGACGATGGCGGGCTCGGTTGTGGAATTAGCGCGACCCTTCGCGCAGTAGACGCTGACTAAGCATTGGACACGATTAAATGGTAGGATGCCGGCGGCCGCAGGACCGAAAAATAATAGTCCTCGACTTCATCCCATCTGCGATGCCATTCCGCATCATCCGTCCCTTCCCTAATATTGTGTCTATGGCGGCGAAGCTCGGGCGATGCGTCTACAAGAATCGACAGGTCCACGACATCGAGCATCTCGGGAAGAGAGCTGTAAATCCCGTCGAGGATAATGACCTTTGCAGGCTGCAGCGCAACCTCGTACGAGGCCAGTCCGTTCCCCGTTGAAAAAGAAAAAGGACGATATCGCGCTTCCTTGCCTGCCAATAGCGGCAATAAGGCTTCATTGCGCATACGCTGCCAATTAATGCAGAGATGACACTTCTTTTCCACCGGAAAAGAATCCCATTGCGCATCGGTAATCGTCGCATCGAAAAAGTAGTCGCACTGAACGACCGTCGCCCCCAGACGCTCAGCAGCCCGTGCAGCCAGCGTAGATTTGCCGGCCCCGCTTCCGCCATCCAGCGAGACTACCAAGGGCTCGGCCCGACCCGTTAAACGATGTTCAATAGAAGAAACGATAGTCTCGACGATGGGCTGCAGGCGCAGCGATGAAGGATGGTTTTCCATGAATCCCCCTCCTATTGATGCATTCTTCTCCGACTGTATCCGGCTCTACGAACAAGTCCTCCCGGTCTATCCGATCCCTTCCGCAGCCGCCCGTCCCGCCGTTCGGCCCGAGAAGAGACAGCCGCCGAGGAAGGTGCCTTCCAGCGCGCGGTAGCCGTGCATTCCGCCGCCCCCGAACCCGGAAGCCTCGCCGGCGGCGTAAAGCCCGGGAACCGGCGCGCCGTCCGCGCCGAGCACCCGCCCGGACAGATCGGTCTGCAGACCGCCCAGCGTCTTGCGGCTGACGATATGCAATCTTACGGCGATCAGCGGGCCGCTCTTCGGGTCGAGCAGCTTGTGCGGACGCGCCACGCGTATGAATTTGTCGCCTTTGTAATGACGCGCCCCACGCAGCGCGGTAATCTGCAGATCCTTCGTGAACGCATTGTCCATCTCCCGATCCCGCGCCAGCACCTGCCTCTCGATCTCTTCGAAGCTGAGCAGCCCTTCTCCGGTCAGCCTGTTCATTCCAGCCACCAGCTCCGCCAGATTGCCGGCCACGACGAAATCCTCGCCCTTGTCCAGGAAAGCCTGAACGGGCGCGGTCGGTCCGGGAAGCACCCGGGACAGCACCTGTCTGACGCTCTTGCCCGTCAGGTCCGGATTTTGCTCCGAGCCGGAGAGCGCGAACTCCTTCTCGATAATCTTCTGCGTCAGAATAAACCAGGAGTAATCGTAGCCGGTGCGACGCAGCGTCTCCAGCGTGCCCAGCGTGTCGAAGCCGGGGAAGTTGGGCGCCGGCAGCCTCCTGCCCCCGGCGTCGAGCCATAACGAAGACGGCCCCGGGAGAATGCGAATGCCGTGGCCCGGCCAGATCGGGTTCCAGTTGCGTATGCCCTCCGTATAATGCCACATCCGATCCCGGTTCACGAGACGGCCTCCGGCCTCCTCGGCAATGCCGAGCATCCGGCCGTCCACATGGGCGGGAACGCCGGACAGCATCCGCTCGGGAGGCCGGCCGAGCCGGTCCGGCCAGTTCGCCCGGACGAGATCGGGGTTGCCGCCGATGCCTCCGCTTGTGACCAGTACCGCTCCCGCATGGTATTCGAAGTCGCCGACCACCTCGCGCGAGCTGGCTTCTCCTCTGGCCGCATCGCTCGCGACAAGTACGGAACCGCTTACACCAACGACCGCGCCCTGCCGGCGAATCAGGCGGTCGACGCGATGGCGGGGCAGATAGACGAGCCGTCCGCCGCTGCGATGTTCGCGGACGCGCCGTTCGAACGGCGCGACGATGGCCGGTCCCGTCCCCCATACGATATGGAACCGGGGTACGGAATTGCCGTGCCCTTCCGCCAAGTAGCCTCCCCGCTCGGCCCAGCCGACAATCGGAAAGAAGCGCACGCCCATGCCGTGAAGCCAGGCTCTCTTCTCGCCGGAGGCGAAATCGACGTAGGCTTCCGCCCACTTCCGGCCCCAATGATCCTCGTCCGTTCTGTCGAAGCCCGCGGAGCCCATCCAGTCCTGCCAGGCCAGCTCCTTCGAGTCTTTGACGCCAAGCCTCCGCTGCTCCGGAGAATCGACCAGAAACAACCCGCCGAACGACCACCACGCCTGCCCTCCGAGCGACGCTTCCGGCTCCTGATCGAGCAGCAGCGTTCTCTTTCCCTTGTCGGCCAGCTCGGCCGCGGCGGCCAGACCGGCGAGTCCCGCCCCGACCACGATCGCATCGAACTCCCTCTCCACCGGGATTTCCTCCTTATCGCCAGTAACGTCCCCTCGCCCGGATCGCGCGGCATCGCGGGATTGCCCGAGCAACGGCATAAGTCCGCTTCCGCGCGGCACCGGCTCAGACGAGCCGGTTCAGTTCTCCCGCTCCGTAATACTTCTCGTATTCGTGCATCGCGAATTGATCCATCATGCCGGAGATGAAATCCGCCACGTTCCGCAGCCGCTCGGCCTCGTCGGCGAACATCCGGTACTCCGGCGGAAGCAGCTTAAGATCGGCGTTGGTCCGCTCGTCGGCGAACACCTGGAACAGGCCGCGCAAAACCTTCTCTCCCCGTTTCTCGTACAATTGAACCGAGGGGCGGCGCATAATCAGGAGGAACACGAGCTTTTTCAGCCCGCGGGCCAGCGCTCCGTATTCCTTGTAATCCAGCCGGTTTTTCGCCGGGTCGTAATGAATGTCGCGAATGAGCCGATTGACGATGACGGACGTGAGCTCCTTGCGGAACAGGAAGGAATACTCCTCCGACGAGCCGAGATGCCGGCCTTTGTAAGCAAACTCCCGGCAGTCCCGGACGATCCGCTCCAGCTCGCCGTAAGCCGACTCGTATTTGTCGTCAATATGAAACTCGTACAGCAGATCGTCGATCGTAAACAGATTCTGGCTGAGGCAGTCCTCCAAGTCGTGAGCCGCATAAGCGATCTCGTCGGCCAGGTCCATCATCTGCATATCGATCGTCCGCACCGGTTCCATCCGAATGCCGCGCTCCTCTAATACCTGGATAATCCCGTCGTAATCCTCGTCATAGATGAATTTCTTGTTTTTCCCGCCGTCATGTCTCTGGAAATACTTGACCACGCCCAGCTGCGTTCGGAAGGTCAGATTCAGGCCGCGGTAGGCATGATGCTTCTTCTCCAGCTTGCGCAAAATGCGCAGGGTCTGGGCGTTCCCCTCGAATCCCCCGATGTTGCCGACCAACTCGTTCAGCACCGTCTCGCCGTGGTGGCCGATCGGAGGATTGCCGAGATCGTGAGCCAGCGCGCACGCTTCGGCAACGAACGTGTTTTCGAGGCCCATATCCAGAGCGATGCCCCGGGCGATCTGCGCCACCTCCATGCTGTGCGTCAGGCGATTGCGGATAAAATGATGCTGGTCCACTCCGAGCAGCTGCATCTTCCCTTGCAATCTGCGGAAGGAGGCCGAATACAGAATTCGTGCATAATCTCGCGAGTACTCGTCCCGGCCCCGCTCGGCGGATTCGCCGGGGTGCAGACGGAAATCCAGCTCCCGCACCAGCTCCGCCTGTTCGCGGACGTATTCAAGCGTGATCGGGTCGTAGTGATGCGCCATCGCTTTTCCTCAATCCTTCCCGAATGAAATCTGCCAGCAGATCGATTTTGCCCAGATTGCCGTCCGTATTGTTGAGAATCAGGTCGCATGCGGCCAATGCCGCGATCTCCTCGTCGTAAGAGCTGAGCCTCGCGCGAATCTCCTCGGAGCCGTGCCCCCGCGAAGCAAGCCTTCTTCGGCAATCCTCCAGGTCCGACTTCACGCCGATCAGCAGCGTGCGGTCGCGGAACAGTTCCCTCAGCCTTCCCGCGCCGGCTTTATCCAAGATGACGGAACGCGCCAGCCCCCCGCGAACGATGTCTTCGACGAGCTGCAGCGGCGTACCGTACAAGTTGCCGTGATATTCGGTCATCTCGACCATCTGTCCCCGTTCGTACAAAAGCTCCATCTCCGAACGGCTTTTGAAGAAATAATCCGTCCCGTCGACTTCCCCTTCGCGGGGCGGACGAGAGGTCCACGTCACGATTCGGGGCAAGCCGAGCCGCGACTGGATCGTGCTTTTGCCGGAGGCGCTAGGCCCTTGAAGCACCACAAGCGATATCGACATATTGGCCTCCCTTGCGTTAATCGGTTCATCTTCCACTATACAATCTTTTCCGGGGAAATGCAGTTGTTATTGGAAGTCGGATCGGCAACAAGGAAAAGCGGGAGGGAACGTCGAATGAATACGGTATTATGATGCCAATTCACAACTCCAAACTGTTAAAATCCGCCGCGGCGGCCTTTTTGTTTCTCGCCTTTCTGCTTGGACTCAGGTGGTTCTGGTCCGAAATTTTCTTCACTCCCCCGCATCCGAGCCCGGTGCAGGGCACGCTCGACATGCGGGGATGGGACTTCAAAGCCAATCCCTCCATTCCGCTCGACGGAGAGTGGTCGTTCTATCCTTCGGCGTTGGTTGACCGCGACAGCGAAGCGGAGCAGCCGGACGGCGCCCGCAGGTTTATTCCGGTTCCGGCAAAATGGACGAAAGCCGAAGCAGAAGGCTTCGACGGCTTTGACGGCGTCTACGGCTACGGGACGTACAAGCTGCGCATTCTGGTCGATCCGGACCCCGATCTGGACTTGAGCTTCTGGTTTCAGGAAATCTCGGCTTCCTCGCGCGTGCAGATCAACGACGGCAAGCCGGCCGAATTCGGCCGGGTGGGCACCGACAAAGAAACCTACGTTCCCAGCATGAGAACGTATTTGCTGTCCTATGAGACGAAAGGCGCCGGAGAAATCAATCTGTTCATCCAAGCGGCCAACTTCGATCACTTCTTCAGAGGCGGAATAGCCCGGTCTATCCGGATCGGCGCGCAGGACGCCATCGATACCGAACGGTGGTACTCGATCGGCTTCCAGCTCGTCACCTTCTCGATCCTGCTCGTGCACGCCCTGTATTCCTTTATCCTGTTCGCGTTCAGCCGCCGGGTCAAAGAATTCCTGATTTTCACGCTGCTGCTCCTGGCCGCCTGCCTGACGATCGTCTCTTCCGACGAAAACCTGCTGCTCAACTGGCTGCCGATCAATTATACGTGGATGGTCAAAATCCGGCTTCTGTCGTACATGTGGCTGTCCATGCTGATTCTGATGATGGGCAGGATTTTCTCCGGAAGAACGGAAAAATCCGCGGCGTACCGCATCTTTTTCGGATCGTCCGTCGTCTACACGCTGTTTGTTCTGTTCGCGAACGTGACACTCGTCACCTTCAGCTACTGGCTTAGAATCTCGACCTTTTACTACCTGGTCCCGCTGGCGGGATTCGTCTGGCTGACCGTAAAAATGCTGCTGGAGCGCAAAAACGACGTCATCTACCTGCTCCTGGCCATCGTCAGCGTGCTGTCCAGCGTGATCTGGGGCATTATCGACTATTGGGAGGAAAGTACGACCGTCTATTATCCGATCGATATCATCGCCGCCCTCATCGCGTTCTCGGCCTTCTGGTTCAAGCGCTATTTCCGGAATGCGGAGGAGAACGCCCGGCTGAACGTTCAGCTTCGGGAAGCGGACAAGCTGAAGGACCAATTCCTGGCCAATACTTCCCACGAGCTGCGCACCCCGCTTCATGGCATGATTAACATCGCAAGCAACATCGCCGAGCGGGAAAAGTCGGCGCTGGGCCGACAAAGCCTCGCGGACATGAATTTGCTGATCACGGTCGGACGGCGAATGTCCCACCTGCTCAACGATCTGCTGGATGTCGTCAGGCTGCGGGAGAAACGGGTCGTTCTGCATAAGAAGCCGCTCTCCGTCGCTTCGATCGTCACCGGCGTGTCCGCCATGCTGCGCTTTATGGCCGAAGGCAAGCCCGTACGTCTGCAAATCGAGCTTGCGGATTCGCTCCCGGACGTGATGGCCGACGAGCAGAGACTGGTACAAGTCTTGTTTAACCTGCTCCATAACGCGTTGAAGTTTACCGATGAAGGAACGGTGACGGTATCGGCAGCGGAGGAGAACGGGAACGTCGTTCTTCGCGTCAGCGACACCGGCGCCGGAATGGACGAAGAGACGCGGCGCAGAGCTTTTCTCCCTTACGAGCAGGGAAGCCGGGGCATGAACGAGGATGGCGGCATCGGGCTTGGCTTGAGCATTTCCAAGCAGCTGGTCGAGCTGCATGGCGGCGAGCTGACCGTAACCTCGGAGCCGGGCGTCGGTTCCGTCTTCCGGTTCGCGCTCCCGGCGGTCCGTCCGCAGGCCGGGCCGGACGCGGCGCGGCATGAGGCCTGGGAAGGCTACCGGGAAACCGCGGCCTCCCTCTTGACCGAAACGCTTGACGAGCTCCCCTTCCCGACGGACGCTCCGGCCGCTCTCGAGGACGGGAACGCGAATATTCTGGCCGTGGACGACGATCCGGTCAACCTGAAGGTTCTTGCCGGCATCCTCGCGGCCGAGCCTTACAACGTCACTACGGTTACCTCGGGCCGGGAGGCGCTGGAGCGGCTTGCTTCGGGCTCCTGGGATTTGATCGTGGCGGACGTTATGATGCCGCAGATGTCGGGCTACGAGCTGACCGAGAAAATCCGGGAACGGTTCTCGATGTCGGAGCTTCCGGTGCTGCTGCTCACCGCCCGCAGCGGGCCCGCCGACATTCAGGCCGGTTTCCACGCCGGAGCCAACGACTACGTCACCAAGCCGGTCGAAGCGACCGAGCTGAAATCCCGCATCCGGGCGCTGGCCGCCCTGAAGCAATCCGTCAGCGAACGGCTGCGCATGGAAGCCGCGTATTTGCAGGCGCAAATCCATCCTCACTTCCTGTTTAACGCCCTGAATTCGATCATGGCGTTAAGCGACGAGGACCCGGCCAAGATGCAAAGACTGGGGGACGCCTTCATCTCGTATTTGCGAATCAGCTTCGACTTTCTCAATTCGGGCAAGCTGGTCGCGCTAACGCACGAGCTGGAGCTCGTCAGCTCTTATCTGTATGTCGAGAAGGAACGGTTCGAAAACAAGCTGAACGTCGCCTGGGAGGTCGATCCCGATTTGCGGCTGACGCTGCCTCCTCTGACGATTCAGCCTTTGGTGGAAAATGCGGTCCGGCATGGGGTGTGCAGCCAGGTGCAGGGCGGGACCGTGCGCATTCGGATTGTCCGTCGGGAGGACGGTGCGCTGATCGAGGTGTCCGACGACGGCGTCGGGATGGCTCAAGACAAAATAAACGGACTGCTGGACTGGAGCAGCGGCAAAGGAATCGGTCTGGCCAATACGAACCGCAGACTGATCCAGCTGTATGGACAAGGTCTGTCGATCCGGAGTCGTCCCGGCGAAGGGACGACCGTATCCTTCCTTGTTCCGGACCCGGGCTGACTCGGCTCGCGAATGGCCTTGTAACAATCGGACTCGGAACCGGGGCTGTGCCCTAAGCCAACCAAGTTGCTGTAAAAGATAATCGATGAACAAGGTGCAAGGGGTATGTACCTCCTTCCGATGCTATACGCTCCTGAAACCTGAATAGATAAACCCGTTAATAGGTGGTTTCAGGAGCGTATGAGGCATTCTCCAGGAGGTACATACCCCTTCTTTGTCTATCGATCATCTTAAGCAACTTTGCTTAGGGGACAGCCTCTTCTTATCGCAAAGGATTTGATTCAGATCGTATAAGGAACGGCTTCCATCGCTTCCGCCTTGGCGACGGCTTCCTCCAGCGTCATGCCGACAAAGCTCTGCGCCGGCAGGAATCTTCCGCTTTTCTTGTCCGTCACGAAAGCGCCGACGGCGATGCCGGGAATGACACTGGCTACGTCGTTGGGCGCGTTCGGGCCGCCCAGATCGGTCCGGCACCAGCCCGGATCGTTCAGGCTGATGACTACGTCGGTCCCCTCCAGACGCGAGGCCAAATCTTTGGTGAACTTGTCCAGAGCCGCTTTGCTTGCGGCGTATCCGGCTTGCTCCGGCTCGTTCTTGATCCCGCTGGTCGTATTGATGACCCGTCCGAAGCCGTTCTCGATCATCTTCGGAATCAGCCGGTTGCAGATCATGACAGGCGAGATAAAGTTAATCCGAAAGCTCGCCTCGAAGTCTTCGACAGGCGTTCTCCAGTAATCGGTGCGGTAAGCGATTTGAACGGCCGCGTTGTTGAACAGAATCTCGACCTTCGTTCCGCGCGCTTCGATCTCGTCGAGCATCGCCGTTACTTCCTCCGAATTCGCAAGCTCGGCTTGAACGCCGTAAGCCTCGACGCCGAACGCGCGGGCTTCCTCAAGCACCTTCCGGGTATGCTCCAGGCTGCGGCTGTGAAGGATCAAGTTGCAGCCCTGCCTGGCCATGAAAATAGCGGTTTGATATCCGACGCCCCGGCTTGCTCCGGTAATCAGAGCCCATTTTCCTTCCACATTGACCATGATCATCGCTCCTCTTCTCGCATGCCAAACCTGCTTAACGTTCCTTCATTTTAACAGAAAACGTTTTCCGAAAGAAGCCAAATTTGCTCACTCTTGCTTCCCTTTGCGGCCCGACTGCGATCGCGAAGGGCGGTTAATTGCCGGCTCTAATGTTTTTCATCGTCGTTTTCTCCAGTTGGATATCGGAGAATTCGCTGATCAGGCCTTCTCCGGTTGGAGACTGCGACACGATGCCCGCTTTTAACGTATCCGCAGCTTTAAGATTAAACACTCTGACCATCCGATACTGAACGCCGTCCGTCGAATAATGCATCGCGAACGCATTGCCCTTCCTGCCGATCTGCAGCCATACGCTTTTGTCCATCAGATTCACGCCGTTGGCATCGTCGGATACGCCGTCGGTAACGACGCTGACCACCGCATACGTATTAAAATCCGTATATTCATAACAAAGCTTGGCCCAGCGGTCCTCGCCGTCCATCACAAAAAGCGCGGCCCCGTCATACTTGGAGAGGAAGTCGTGACTGACTTTGGCGCGCAGCACGAAATCCCCCTGAACCTCCGCGTATAGAAACGGAGCATTATTTTTGACGTCGCCATTCTCCGGATTGATAAAAAAGTCCGTCTTCTCGGGGGCCGCGATTTGAATCCGGTTATCCTGTTTCGTAATCGGGGCTTCGTTTAACCATTTGTCGAATCCAAGCATGTCATCTCTCCTGTCTTTTTCCCGCTCAATGCGGCAGCTTCTCAATGTCCGGAACGGGCAGCCCCGTCACTCTGGCGATCAGCTCGAGGGGCAGGCCCTCTTCCAGCATTCGGGACGCCACTTCGATCTTGCCTTCGATCTTGCCTTCGATCTTGCCTTCCGTCTTGCCCTCGACAAGCCCCTTCTCGTAGCCTCTTCTTTGAATCGAGCCCATCAGCTCCACGAGCGCTCGCTCCTTCCGGGGATATGTTCGGATAAATTCCGCCTCAACCTCTGCCTGTTCCATCGCGGTTGCCTGCAAGTACGTATCGAACAACAACGTTATCAAAGATAGTTTAGCAGGGTTCTGCTCACTTTGGAATATCATGCGCAGAAAGGCCATATACACCGCTTTGCATTCCCTCCGTCTATACCCCATGCTGCTGAGCAGCGCGGCCGCCACCGGGTTGTCCGAGCGCGCGAACGTCCGCCAGTCCTGCTTGTTAAGCTGCAGCGCGTAGTAATTAAACCGCAGCACTTCCTTGAAGGGCAGCTCCCAGCGGAACGAATCCGGCTCGATCGCCTTCGACCGGTGACTGAACACCGCGATCGGCACGATGGGCTTGCGGTACTTCTCGTACAGGCGCGCCGCATAAATGAACATGCGCTCGGCGGAATCCTTCTCCGAGTACGATTGCGGCTCCAGATGGACGAGAACGACCGCCTCCTCCCCCTTCAGCCTCGTCTCGATGAGCAGGTCGACGCGCCCTTTCCTGCCTCCCGTCAAATCGGTCACGATCTCTTCGGAAAGAAAAACGACATGCTCGAAATCGAGCGACTCCGCCACCTCCGGGAAAAACAATTCGATAAACTCCTTGAAAAAAGTGCACAGCAGCGTCTTGAACAACCGGTCGTGGTCAATCTCCAAATGACAGCCCCTCCTTGTCGCCGGCCCGAAAAACAAAAAGCCGCCCGGCAGTCCCTAACGGGAATGCGAGCGGCGTGTGCTTCACGACCGGATAATAGATTGATATTGAAATGATAGCACAATTTTTTCCTGCTGTCCTTCATCACTTGGCGTCAGCATGATTTGACCGACTGATCCGCCCATACGATCGGACCCATCATCTCGCCAAATAACCTCCATCGACAGGAAGAATAACGCCGGTCACGTAGTCGGAGGCGGCGGAGGCGAGGAAAACGCTGGCCCCCGCCAGGTCGTCCGGACCGCCCCAGCGTCCGGCCGGAATGCGCGAGTTGACCTGCGGCAGACGCACGTCGTCCTGCAGCAAATCCGTGTTCATCTCCGTCGCCATATAGCCCGGAGCGATCGCGTTTACTTGAACTCCTCGCCCGGCCCATTCGTTGGACAGCGACTTCGTCAATTGGGCGATGCCCGCTTTGCTCACCGCGTAAGCGGAAGCGTTGAAGCCGCCCAGAAAGCTGAGCATAGACGCCATGTTGATGATTTTGCCGCTGCCCTGCTCCACCATGATCGCGCCGGCCAGCCTGCAAAGCTGGTATACCGCGGTAATATTCAGCTCCAGCACTTGGTCCCAGCTCTCGACCGGCAGGTCGAGGCAGGCTCTGCGATCGTGCATGCCCGCATTGTTGACGAGAATGTCGACCGTTCCGCCCAGCACGGCAACGGCCTCCCCGAAGCCGCGCTCCAGATCGGCGCGGTCCATCAGATTGCCCTTCACCGCGTGAACGGCCAGCCCATCCGCTTGCAGCTCGGAGGCGGTCTGAGCCGCCGTGTCCGAGATGTCGAGAATCGCCACCTCTGCGCCCGCCGTCGCCAACGCCGTCGCAATGCCCCGTCCAAGCCCGCGGCTTGCCCCGGTGACGATCGCTTTTTTCCCGGTAAGATCGAACAAGCTCAAGTTTGCCATTACGTTTCATCGCCTCTCTAGTATGGATTACCGAAGCACAACCATCTTTTTCCGCGTGTAAAACTCTACGCCGTCGCGCCCGTTCGCATGAAGATCGCCGTAGAACGACTTCTTGTAGCCCGAAAACGGGAAAAACGCCATCGGTGCGGGAACGCCCACGTTAACGCCCAGCATCCCCGCGTCGATCGTATCGCGGAACTCGCGGATCGCACTCGAGCTGTCGGTATAGAGGCAGGCGCCGTTGGCGAATTCGGAGCGGTTCGCGAGCGCGATCGCTTCCTGCAGCGTGTCGACGCGCACGACGGACAGCACCGGGGCGAAAATTTCGTCCCGCCAGATTTGCATGTCCGGCTTCACCCTGTCGAAAATCGTCGGTCCGACAAAATAACCCTCGCCCCGCGCCGCTTCCGCCTCCCGGCCATCCAGCACCAGTTCGGCCCCTTCCGACTTCCCGCTCTCGATGTAGCCCAGCGTGCGGGCTTTGTGCGATTCGCGGATGACCGGCCCGAGAAACACGTTGGGCTCCATTCCGTTGCCGATCGGCAAGCCCGAGGCCGTGCGCCGGAGCGCTTCGACCAACTTGTCCGCGATATCGCCGACGGCGACGACGACGGAGCAGGCCATGCACCGCTCGCCGGCGGAGCCGAACGCGGCGTTCGTAATTTCTTTGACGGCCAGCTCCAGGTTGGCGTCCGGCAGGACGATCGAGTGGTTTTTGGCGCCGGCGAGCGCCTGCACGCGTTTACCATTGGCCGCTCCCGTCTTGTACACGTATTCGGCGACGGGCTGCGAGCCGACGAACGAGATCGCGTGAATGCCTTCGTTCGCCAGCATCTCGTTGACGACGTCATGCGCGCCGTGCACGATGTTGAATACGCCGGCGGGCAGCCCCGCTTCCGTCAGCAGCTCCGCCAGCCGATTGGCGAGCAGCGGCGTTCTCTCGGACGGCTTGAGCACGAACGCATTGCCGCAAGCAATCGCGAGCGGGAACATCCAGCACGGCACCATCATCGGAAAATTAAACGGCGTTATGCCTCCGACGACGCCGAGCGGGTAACGATACATGGAGGATTCGATGCCCGTGGCGATGTCCGGCAGTGTGCTGCCCATCATCAGCGTAGGGGCTCCGGCCGCGAACTCGACGCATTCGATGCCCCTCAGCACCTCCCCGTAGGCCTCGCCGTAGCTCTTGCCGTTCTCCGTCGTGATCAGCCTGGCCAGCTCTTCCCAGTGCGCGACCAAAATTTGCTGGTACTTGAACAGAATGCGCGCCCGTTTCGGCACAGGCTCCTTGCGCCATCTTCGCGACGCTTCGGCTGCCGCCCGAACGGCCGCCCGCACGTCCTCCGCCGTCGACAGCGGCACATAAGCCAGCGTCTCTCCCGTCGCCGGATTCGGCACCGCCTCCGTCCGGTCCGATGCCGATTCCACCCATTCGCCGCCGATAAAGTTGCGCAGCACCCTTGGTTCGCTCATTGTTGATTCCCCTCCTGAAAATGTTTTGGCTCACGCCCGCTTGGCAATAACCGCTTCAATCCTGTCGTTCGTCGGCATCGCGTCGGAGCAGCTGTGGCTCGATACGACAATCGAGGCGGACGCGCTGCCGTACTCCAGACAGCGGTCGATGTCCCAACCCTGCATCAATCCGTAGATGAACGCTCCGGCGAAGGAGTCGCCCGCTCCGAACGTCTTGACGACTTGCGCCGGAAATACGCCCGCCCGATAAACTCCGCCGTCCTTGGCAAAAGCGATCGAGCCGTCTCCGCCGTGCTTGACGACAACCAGCTTGGCCTCATGCCCGAACCATTGTTTGGCCGTCGCGAAATCCTCCGTTCCCTCGGTTCCCTCCAGCAAGTCGAACTCCTCCCGTCCGCCGAGGATGACGTCGCACTGCGCCGCCGCCATGCGGCAGTACGCGTAAATCTCGTCTCTTGAAGCCCAGGTGTACGGCCGGTAATCGATGTCGAACAGCAGGACGGCTCCGTGCTTGCGGGCCAGCTCGATCGTGCGGAACGCCGCTTCGCGGGACGGGCTTCTCGCCAGCGCCGTGCCGCTGACCATGACCGCTTTTGCCCTCCGCACGTACGCCTCGTCCACGTCGCCCGGCTCCAGATTGAGATCGGCCGCGTTATCCCGGTACATCAGGATGCTGCATTCAGTCGGCGACTTGATCTCGGTAAAAGCCAGCCCGGTGACGCTGCCCGGCCGATCGGTTGCGACGCCCTCCGTATGGATCCCTTCCTTGCGCAAATAGCTCACGATAAACCGGCCGAAAGCATCGTCGGCCACGCGGCCGATAAACCCGGCCCGCAGCCCGAGCCGCGAAGCCGCGATCGTAATATTCGCCGGAGAACCGCCCACGTATTTCGTGAACGTCTGCGTCTCCTCGAGCGGCCGGTTGATCTCGTTCGCGTTCAGATCGATGCACAACCGTCCGACTCCGATCAAATCCAATTCTTTATCGGAACGAAAAACGATCCCGTTCATTTGGAATCCCCTCCTTATTCGTTGCTATCTAATCGATTAGCTAACCGATTAGATAATGGTGTGAAAAAAGAACTCTCAGCGCCCGATGTCAGAGCCGCTCAGCTTCGATCCTGCGAGCGAAACGGAGGCCGACCGGAGCAGGAGTCGGACGATCTTCGCCCGCCAAGACCGATTAGCCCCGCTCCCCGCCGCAGGTGCCGCGCACGACCAGCTCCACCGGCAGCACCTCGTGCCGCCGGTCAAGCTTCGCATCGGCGATGCGATCCAGCAGCAGCTCGGTCGCCCGCCGTCCGAGCTCGGAGCGCGGAATGCGGACCGTCGTCAGCCGCACGGAGCGAAAAGCCGCGAGAAACAAATCGTCGAAGCCCATTACCGCGACATCCTCCGGAACCCGCAGCCCCCGGTCCGCCGCCGCGTCCAGCACGCCCATCGCGCCGATGTCGCTCATGTTGATGACCGCAGTCGGCCGCTCCCCGGACGGCAGATCCGCATAGCCGAGCATTCTCTCGTAGCTTGCCGCATATTTCGCTTCCCCGGACTGCACCCACGCCGGCAGCACGTCGATGCCCGCCTCCGCCATCGCCTGCCGATACCCCGCCTCCCGAAGCCTGCTGATCGGCGAGCCGGCGACGCCGGCCAGGAACGAGATGCGGCGGTGGCCCAGGCGAAGCATGTGCCGCGCGGCCAACAAGCCGGCCTCGAAATTGTCCGATTCGACCAGATCCGCGTCCAGCCCGTCGAGCCGGCGATGAGCCAATACGAGAGGAAAGCCCCGTTCTCTCAGCGACTGCAGCAGCTCCCGGTCGGCCTCCAAAGCCGAGGCGACGATCAGCCCGTCGACTTTCCCTTCGCGGGCCTGCGCCGCGGCCTGCTCCATGCGCTCCGGCCGGTCGTTCGTATTGATCATATGAACGGCGTAGCCGTGCTTCTGCGCCGCATCCTCGCAGGCCTTGGCGAGATCCGGGTAGAAGGGGTTCGAGAGGTCCGAGACGATCAGGCCGATCGTCCGGCTCTCGCCCGCCCGCAAGCCGCGAGCCGCGGCGTTGGGCGCGTAATTCAGCTCGCGGATCGCGGCGAGCACCCGCTCCTTCTTCTCTGGGCTTACGTAGCGGTTGTTGTTCAGCACATAGGACACAGTCGCAACGGACACGCCCGCATTCTTGGCGATATCTTTGATCGTACTCATCCGCCGCCTCCGTCTAATCGATTAGATGTAGAGGAAGTATAGCACAAGGCCTTCGCGGAGGACAGACCTTGCGCTTATCCGCCCCCAACGTCCACTCCTGCCGAACCGCATCGAGGTTCTCCCTGTTCAGCCAGCCTGCGGTTCAACCGCCTACTTCTCCCGCCTCAGACGCTCCTTGCGCACCGCTTCCCACAGCCCGTTCAAATACGAGGCGCCGAGCGCCCGATCGTACAGGCCGTAGCCCGGCTTGCCCGTCTCGCCCCAGATCATGCGGCCATGATCCGAGCGGATCGGCCCTTCGTAGTCGAAGTCGCTCATCGCCCGAATGACCTCATACATGTCGATCGAGCCCGAGGAGGACAGATGCGCCGACTCCTCGAACGACTTCGGACCGGTCAGCTTCACGTTGCGCGCATGAACGAAGTTGACGCGCCCTCTGCGGCCGAATTCGCGCATCAGCTCCGGCACGTCGTTGTCGGCGCCGGCTCCGAGCGAGCCGCTGCACAGGCACAGCCCGTTCACCGGACTGTCGTACAGGCCGATCACCCGCTCCAGGCTTGCCCTGCCCGTTATAATGCGCGGCAGGCCGAAGATCGGCCAAGGCGGGTCGTCCGGATGGATCGCCATCTTGATCCCCGCTTCCTCCGCGACCGGCATAATCTCCCGGACGAAATCACCCAGATTGTCCCACAGCTTCTTCTCGTCCATGCTCTCGTATTGCGAGAACAGCCTCCGAAGCTCGCCGACCTCGTAGCTGCTGTCCCAGCCGGGCAAGCTGAGCTCGCCCGTTAACGGATTCATCCGCTCGACGACCTCTTCCTCGTAGATCAGCGCCGTCGAGCCGTCCGCCAGCTCGTGGTCGAGCTTCGAGCGCGTCCAGTCGAACACGGGCATAAAGTTATAGCAGACGACCGGCACGCCGGCCTTCCCGAGATTGCGCAGCGTCGTCTTGTAATTGGCGATGTAACGGTCCCGGGACGGCAGTCCCAGCTTGATGTCCTCATGCACGGGAACACTCTCGATGACGGCCAACTCTAGCCCCGCGTCTTCGATGCTCCTCTTCAATTTCAGAATCGTTTCGAGCGGCCATGCCTCTCCCGCGGGCACGTCGTATACCGCCGAGACGATCCCCTTCATCCCCGGAATTTGCCGAATGTACGCCAGCGGCACCGGGTCGGAATCGCCGTACCATCTGAAAGTCAGCTTCACGGGCAGATCGCCCCCTTCTTCTGTTGATCCCGGTACATCTGCGGGGTGACGCCATGGTGTTTCTTGAACGCATAGTTAAACGAGTGAGGGCGCTGGTAACCCACCTTGGCGGCGATTTCGTAAGTTTTCTCCTGGCTGTTCGCGAGCAGGTAGACCGCCTTCTCCATGCGCAATTGCTGAATGTAGTCGCTGATATTGCAGCCGGTCTCCAGCTTGTAAATTTTCGAAATATAGACGGGATGCATGTGGACGTGGTCGGCGATGCTCTGCAGGGTCACGTCCTGCGCCAGATTATCGTCGATGAACTGATGGATCGCGCGGATCAGCTCCGAACGGCTGTCCTTCATTTCGCGGTCCATGTCCTCCATCAGGCGGCGCAGCACGCGCAGCGACCATTCCCGCAGATGCGCCACGGAACGAAAAGGAATGCCGTCGGCCAGCTTGCCGTAATCCTCGCCGATCAGATCGGACAGCGGCTGTCCGTTCTTGTGTGAAATATACGAGAACGCGGAGGACACCGCGAAATAGACCTCCAGCAGATGCTCCTGCGAATGGGGATGGGAAGATTTGCTCTTCAACTCGTCGAATACGCGCTCCAGCTTCTCCTCCATGGCGTCCCAGCGGCCCGCCTCCAGCAGATGGAGGAGCGTGGGCGGCTCGTACAGGCAGCGAATCGATTCGACCTCGACCGCCGCCGCTTCCCCGGACGCTCGCAAAAACAAGCCCTGCTCGTTGCCGACCCGCTTGCGGGCGGCCGAGACGCAGCCGTCGTACCGGTCCGGCACGTCGCCCGGGAACAAGCCGGGCTCGCTGACGACAACGGAGATGCTGCCCTTCAGAAAGCTCTTCACGGCGGCCTGAAGCTGCGAGGCGGTCTGCTCGAACAGCCCGGCACGCTGCCCCGGCTCGATCCGCTCGTCCGCCGAAGCCAGGAAAATCAAATAGTCGTGCGCGTCCTTCGCGTGCCAGAGCCGGAACTTCCCGCCGAACAGCTCCTCGGCCATATTGCCGATCGCGTACTCGATCAACGAGCGGCTGCGAAAATCGTAGTCGACGAACGTGTCTTCCAGCCGGACAAGCATCAGAAAGCACGATTGGCCGTAGAGATCCGGCAGGGCCAAGGTCGCCATTTTCTCCTGCAAAGCCTCTTCGTTCCAGACCGCTCCCTGAAGCAGCTCCAGCAGCAGGTTGCCCTTGAGCAGCGGCAGGTTCTCGCTCAGCGTGCGGGTCAAATTCCGAACGGACAGAACGTGCTCCCACTCGCCGTACAGCTTCTCCTGCAAGCGGGATACGGTGTCCAGCAGTTCCTGCTCCTTCACCGGCTTGAGCAGATAGTCCTCGACCTGATTCTGGATCGCTTCCTTCGCGTATTGAAAATCCGAATAACCGGAGAGCAGCACGCACTTCGTCTTGCTCCAGTCGCGCCGGATGCGGGCGATGAGATCGAGTCCCGTCATGCCCGGCATTTGAATGTCCGTAATGACGATGTCGACGGCCATTTGCCGCAGCAGCTCAAGCGCTTCATAGCCCGAATAAGCGCGGTACACTTGCGTGATCCCGATCCTGTCCCAGCCGATCGTCGTCGCCAACCGATCGACCACGTGCGCCTCGTCGTCCACGATCAACAGTTGCATCGTTCCGCCCCCTCTTCTGGATGGCTAGTCTCCCGTCTCCACGCCGCGCGTCCACTTGATCGTGACGCACAGGCCGCCCATCGGCAGCTGCTCGAACGCAAGCCCCGATTGTCCGCCGAACCGGTACTGCAGGCGGCGGTGCACGTTCCATGTGCCGCAGCCGACCTCCTCCGACATCGGCTGCGCCAGCTCGGCCTGCAGGTCGCGAAGCCGCTGCGGGTCCATACCCGGCCCGTCGTCCTGCACGAAAATCATATTGTACCGGTCGTCCTGCTTGCCCGTAATCGTAATCATGCCGCCTTCCGGCGACTTCTCCGCTCCGTGCACGATCGCGTTCTCCACGATCGGCTGCAGAATCAGTCTCGGCAGCTCCAGATCCAGCATTTTCTCCGGCACGTCGATCTCGAACTGCACTCTGCCCATCCGCAGATTCTGAATCATCAAGTAGCTGCGGACGAGCTCCAGCTCTTCCTCCAGCGTCACGGATTGATTCTCGACCCGTGTCGCATAGCGGTAATATTCCGCCAGGTTCTGGGACATCTGCACGACCGACCGCCGATCGTTCATCTCCGCCGAGTTAATGATGAAGAACAGCGAATTGTACAGAAAATGCGGATTGATCTGCGACTGAAGCTGCTTCAGCGTCGCTTCCCGGGACCTCAGCTTCTCCGCGTAGACGTCCTCGATCAGCAGCTGGATCTGGTCGGACATCTCGTTGAATTGGAAGATGAGATAATCGAACTCGTTTTTGGCCTGATAGTCGATGCGCGCCGAGTAATCTCCCCGCTTGATCCGCTGCACGCTGCCGATCAATTTCCCGAGCGGACGCTGAACGTTCCGGTAGAGCAGGAACGATGCGGCCACGGCCAGAACGAGCAGCAGCCCGATAATGACGTAGAAGAAGTTCCTCTGCTCCGTAATCGGCGTTATAACGCTCTGATAAGGCGTATAGTCGACGAGGTACCAGCCCAGCTGCTTCGACTTCGCGTAGCTGACGAGATGCTGCTCGCCTCCGAGTCTGACCAGGCGCTGTCCGGTTTCCGGCTCCTTCTCCAGCTCGTCCTCCAGCAGGCCGATCAGTTGCTGCGTTTTTTCCGCGGACGAAGTGCCGTTCAGCACGGGGCGTTCGCCGGGCACGTACAGGAACGGATCGTTGTTTTTCCCGTTCTTGTACGCATCCAGCATCGCGGTCATGTTGCCCGTCGTGAAGCGGACGCGGAATACGGCCTGGGCCGCTTCCTTGCGTTCCGCCTTGGCGGGCTCTCCGATCTCGTGCACGAAATAGCGCTCGGTTTTGCCGCGCGAATCCTCCGATATATACGTCCAGCGCGTATAGACCGGCCCGGTCATATCCTGCTCGCTTTCCAGCAAAAAGATATTGGACGAAATCGCGCGCCGCTCGCCGGGAAGAAGGACGGTCAAGTCGTTCTTCCACGCGTTGGACACGCTTTGCAGGCTCAGCTTCTCGATGATCCGGTACTCCGCGTTGGAGGCGTCGAACTGCTCGGGCGGGCGCCGGTCGAGAAACTCGCGAATATAAGGATCGTAGCTCAGCAGCACCGGAAACATGGACAGCTGCTCGATATTCGTATCCAACTGGTTCATAAGGAACGTCAATTGATTCAGGTTGGACGTCTCGATCTGTCTGCGCACGACCTCCGTACTGGTGTTCGTGGAGACGCCGTACAGAACCAGAATCGGGAGCAGCAGCAGGAAGAGCAGAAGAACGATTTTGCGAAAAGTGTTGTTCTTGAACATCCGCTCTCCTTTCCCGTGCGCCCCGGTTACCCTTTGACGGCTCCCGCGGAGAGGCCGCTGACGACGTAACGCTGCGCGATCAACGCGATGATGAGAACCGGAAGGGTGATGATGCACGCGGCCGCCATCAACCCGCCCCAGTTGATCTCAGCGTAAGACATAAAGTTGAATACGGCAATTGGTAATGTCTTCGTCTTGTCGCCGGCCAGGATGATCGAGAACATGAAGTTGTTCCATGAGAAAATAAAGCTCAGCAGCGACGACGTAATGATGCCCGCTCCCGACATCGGCAGCACGATGCGGCGGAATACTTGATGCGGCGAGCAGCCGTCGATGGCGCCGGCCTCCTCCACCTCGTGCGGAAGCTTCTCGAAGAACGAGATCATGATCCAGACGATAAACGGCAGTCCGACCAGCATATGGCTTAGCACGAGCGCCGCGTAGGAGTCTACCAAATGCATTTTCGAAAATATAATATACCATGGAATCAGGAACGAGATGCCCGGCACGATTCTCGCGACCAGAATGACGAGACCAAGACCCTGCAGCTTGTACTTGGCGATCGAGTAGGCGGCCGGCAGGCCGAGCAGCAGCGACAGCAGCGTCGATACGACGGCGACGATCATGCTGTTGACGATATACCTCAGGAAGTCGTATTGCCGGAATACGTTCACGTAATTGTCCGTCGTCGGCTCGAACACGAACGTCTGGGAGCTGGACATGATCTGCGCCTGCGTCTTGAACGAGGCGAGCAGCATCCAGACGAACGGGAAGACGAACACGAGCAGGACAAGCACCGTGAGTCCGGTCAAGACGGCGTTTTTCGTCTTTTTCTTGTTCAGCATCCTATTCCGCCTCCAATCGTTTCTTCGTCCAGATCAGCAGCAGCGTAAGCGCCATGACGATCAGGAAGAAAATGACCAGCAGCGCGGAAGCCGACCCGAGCTTGAAGTATTGGAAGCCGAGCACGTAACCGTAGATGTTGAGCGTCTCCGATTTGAAGTTCGGCCCGCCCTGCGTCGTGGCATAGATGATGTCGAACGTCTTGAGCACGTCGATCAGGCGCAGCATCAGCGCGATGAGGATCGTCGGCTTCAGCAGCGGCAGGGTGATGTGCACGAACTTCTGCCAGGCGGAAGCTCCGTCCACGTCCGCCGATTCGTACGGATCGGTCGGCAGCGTCGACAGGCCCGCCATCAGAATAAGCGCGACCATCGGCGTCCACTGCCACACGTCGACGACGATCAGAGAAGGAATGACTTGCGTCATGGATGCGAGATATAGCTGCGGCTCGAGGCCGATCGATTTCAGAATCGTGTTCGCGGCGCCGATCGTCGGCTCGTAGATGAGCATCCAGACGAGACCCATCGCTACCGGAGTAGCGACCATCGGGAGCAAAAACAGCGTCTTCGCGATATTTTTCCCCTTGAAGGAACGGTTGAACAGTACGGCGATCGCCAGGCCCAGCACCATTTCGGCAACCAATGCGACGATAGTGAAATAAAACGTATTATACACGGAGTCCAGGAACCGTTCGTCCTTGAACATGGAAATATAGTTGTCGAGGCCCACGAAAGCGGGCGGCGTAACGGCGGACATGCTCCACTCGTAAAAGCTGATCCACAGCGTATAGGCGATCGGGAAAAGCATCATGACGAGCACGAAAACAAGCGCGGGCAGGATGTACATCCATTTCAAGTTGCGATTGATCCAATTATACCCCAATGCGTATCATCCTTTCCAAAAGCCTTTTCCGGACCGTCCGCCCTCGGCGGGCGGCCCGGAATCGGCGGGGCGGTACCTGCCGGTTCGTCGCGGATTACTTCTTGCTGTCTTTGTCGATGATGGCCTGCAGGTTGGCGTTGGCCTTGTCGGCCGCGCCCTGTACGTCCTTATCTCCGGTGATGACCTTCATGACGACTTCGCCTACGGCGTCGCGGGCTTCGCCGACGCTGACGACGACCGGACGGTCGTGGCCGACGCCGTTCTGCATCGATTCCTTGATGATCGGCACCAGCTCCTCCGGGAACGACTTCGTCGCTTCTGGATTGTCCCAGACGGACGTCCGGGCTCCCGGGTTGCCCTTCTGCTGCGCCTTCAGCACGTTTTCCTTGCTGGTTGCCCACTGGATGAGCTCCCAGGCCGCGTCCTTGTTCTTCGATCTTTCGTTGATCGACAGCGCCCAGGCCGTGACGTTAACCGGTCTGGAGCCGGCGGCTCCCGCCGGGAACAAGGCGAAGCCGACCTTGTCGCTGACCGTCGATTTCTCCGGATCGGTCGCGTTCGTGTACAGCGAGTCCGCATCGGTCAGGAACGCCACCTTGCCCTGCGCGAAAATGCCGAACGCTTGCGGCCAGGACATGTTCAGAACCCCCGGAGGCCCGGAATCCTTCAGCAAATTGCCGTAGGTCGTCATGGCCTTGACCGCTTCCGGCGTGTTGATGGACGCCTTGCCGTCCGTAATGAAGTCTCCCCCTTCGGAGAAGATGTAGGAAGCAAGCTGCGTGACGAGCGGAGAACGCTGACCGCGGGCCACGAAGCCGTACATTTCGGCGCCCGGGTCGTGCAGCTTCTTGGCCGCCTCGACCAGCTCCTCCATCGTTTTCGGCACCGGGATGTTCGCCTGCTCCAGCAAATCCTTCCGATAGTAGAGCACGCCCCGCTCCGTGATGATCGGGATGCCGGCCAGCTTGCCGTCGATCGTCGTCGTGTTGACCGCCGACGCGGAGATGTCCGCGAAGTCGTAATCGGCGTCCTTGTGCGCATAATCGTCAAGCGGCGCCACCCAGCCGTTCTTGAAGAACAGCTGGCCGTCCTGGAGCGGACGGTACATGAAGACGTCCGGCGTCTCCGAGCCTGCCGTGAATTGCACGGTCAGCTTCTGCGTCAGTTGGTCCTCGAAATAGTTTTCTACCTTCACCTTAATGCCCGTGGCCGCCTCGAATTCCGGCAGCAGCGGCGTAATCGCTTCCGACCAAGGATGGTTGGCCGTTACCAGCGTAATCGTCTGTCCCGCGAACGGCTTGTCGTTTCCGGTCGAAGCCGACGCGGATGCGGATGCGGGAGCTTGGCTCGCCGCGGGCGACGAAGCCTCCGGCGAAGAGTTGCCGCCGCACCCCGCCAGTATGCTAGCGGTTACAATAAGCGCGGTCCCGGCCCCGATATACTTCTTTTTCATAGGTGAACCCCCTAGAAGAGATGTGGTTTACAATTTCATGATAAAGGTCCGGCCCCCCGACAAGATATAACGGGGATTTAACATCGATAACGAAACCTTAGCGAGTTTTCGCAAGCCTCGGCATTCTCGAGAACCGACCGGCAGCCGCTGCGGGGGTCTCCTCCTTCATGCGCTCCCAAGTCATTTCTCTTAGCATGACCATTCCGTCGGTTCGCCGTTCCTTATGCTTCGGCCGGGCGCGTGATTGTACCCGATGGCCGGCCCCGGATTGCCTGTCGACAACGCTGGACGAGACGGCGACCGAGATAGCCGCCAACGCCAAAAAAGCGCCCGAAGGCGCTTGGATGGAGCAAAAAAATCGCTATACGGTCGGCTCGAGCCGGCGGCGGCCGGACATGGATTCGGTAAACTCGTCCAGATCGCGGTCGGCCTTCGACTGATTGCATTCGTTGCACGCGCAGACGCAGTTGACCGGGGTCGTATGCCCGCCCTTGGCCCGCGGCAGCAGATGATCGATGGTGTCTCCGTATTGGCCGCAAAAATGACAGGTATAGTTGTCGCGCGTCAGAATGAGACGGCGAAACTCCCGGTTGCTGTGAATGCGGCGAATTGTATGACGGTTAACGACGTACGCGGCATGCTCGCGAACGAGCGTCTTGGCGAACTCCGGCTCGATCTCTTGATAGTAGGGACGGCCGCTGTCGGTTTTGCCTCGCATGCGGACGAAGCCTTGGCGGGTCGCGCGAAGGGCGTCCGCGTCGTGCGGATCGAGCTTGGGCGCGCCTACGGCGATCTTCGGTGCTTCGGGCTTGGAGACGGGAGATTTCCTCGCCGCTTTCCGGGGGGCCGCCTGCGGGGCCGCCCGCTTCTCTCCTCCGGCCGGCTCTGCCGCCGGCGCCGCTGCCGGAAGAGCCGCCGCCGCGGAAACCTGCGGGGCGGACGGCTTGGCCGCCTTGCGCCTTCTCCTCCTGCGGCGACGCTTCGGCTTCGCCGCCGGCTCCTCCTCCGCCGGCACAACGACCGCTTCGCTTGTCTCGACGACCGCTTCGTGCTTCGGCGCCTTGCGTCTTCGCCCTCTGCGGCGGCGCTTCGGCTTCGAGGTCGCTTCCTCCTCCGCCGCCGCTGCGACCGCCTCGATGACCTCCTCGGCAGACTCGAGCTTGTTCGTCGACTGCCGGCAGGCTCTGCACGTTCCCCGCCGCCTTCTTCGTCCCGCACGGCCGCCGCTGCGGCTCGAGAACTCCGAGAGAGGCTTGAGCTTCCGGCACTGCACGCATATTTTCATAGCCGTCTCCGGCTGAACGGACTGCTTATCCATATCGTGTGTCATATCCCGAGTATATCATATTCGCGCAAGCGGCCGTTAGGGGACGCTAACCCCTGATCGCCTTGGCCGCATCGTCCAGCGCCCCGATGACCTTGTCGCACCAGGCGTCGAATTCCGGATCCTCCGTCTGCAGCTCCGGATGGGCGAGAATATGCGCGACGGTCCGTTTCAGCCCCTGATCCAGCCGTGTCGTCGCCACGAACTCCGGAACGAGGCGCTTCAGCTTCGAATTGTCGAAGACGACCGTGTTCGCCTTGTCTCCCAGCAAGCCCCCGCGATAGTCCTCGGTGCTGCACGCATCGAGGAACGACGAAGAGACATGGACCGCGTTCAGCTTGACGCCGAGCGCATCGGCGATAATCTCGTAAATCTGGTTCCAGGTGACGCTCTCGTCCGAGGTGATATGCACCGCTTCGCCGATCGCGTGGATATTGCCCATCAACCCGATAAACCCTTTGGCAAAGTCGGAGTTGTGGGTCATCGTCCACAGCGAGGTGCCGTCTCCGTGAATAATGACCGGTTTATTTTCCAGCATACGCTTGGCGACCTGCCACGTTCCTTTTCGGCCGTGCACGCCGAGCGGAATGGAGCGTTCGTCGTAGGTGTGGCTCGGTCGGACGATGGTAATCGGAAATCCGTTGTCCCGATACTGCTTGATCAGGTATTCCTCGCAGGCGATCTTGTTCCGGGAGTACTCCCAGCAAGGATTCGATAATGGCGTTCCCTCGGTAATCCGGTAGTCGGACAACGGGGTCTGGTAAGCCGACGCGGAGCTGATGAACATGAATTGCTTCGTCTTGTCCCGGAACAGCCGATAGTCTCTCTCCAATTGACTCGGCACGAACGCGATAAAGTCCGCCACAACATCGAACTGCATGTCCGCGATCAGACCGGCTACGCGTTCTTCGTCGTTGATGTCGGCCTGAATCGTTCTTACGCCCTCCGGCAGCCTCTCGCTCCGGTTGCCTCTGTTCAATACATACAGTTCGCAGCCTTGCTCGGCCAACTGCTTCGTGATTGCGGAGCTGATCGTTCCCGTCCCGCCGATAAACAGCGCTTTCATCGTCACTTTCGCCTCCATATCGCAATGCGGATTTAGAAACAAGCTTTTTTCTTCTCTACCTTAGCACGAGCGGACTCCCTTGACAATTTGGGCCTGCGATTGAACGCAGGTGGACTGGATCGGGAATAATAGAACAACTTGCTTCCGCGACGCTTATTTGAATTCCGAATTCAACTCGATCCAGGAAGCCAAGTCCTTTAATTGCATCCGCCCCGTTGCAATCTGCAAGACGGTCCCGAACAATTCGTCGTCCGTAGCAGTCAAAATGCAGCCATTTAAGCTCAAAAAAACGAGAGCCGTCATTGTTGCCGTTCTCTTGTTTCCGTCACTAAAGCAATGAGCAGTCGCCAAACCGTGCCAGTAAACGGCAGCTTTCATAAAAATACCGGGATACTGCTCCTCTCCAAAGTAAGCCGTATACGGCTTTTCGATGATGAGGTCCAAGTATCCCGGCTCCCGTATACCCTGTAAACCGCCATGCCGACTGAGCAGACTGTCGTGAAATTGGATGATCTGTTGTTTCGTCAATTTGACTATCATTAGTTTTTCGCCAACTTCTCGAACGTCTTCTCATACTGCTTCATAACCGCTTGGGCCGCCTCCATGGCAGCTTTGTCCGGGGCCGTCGCGGTCTGGGGCTGCTGTTCCTTGTTCACTGCCATCTGGTCGTCCCTCTCCTCATTCAGCCGAACCACCTCCTGTCCGCAGTATCTCCTTATAATAAGGTTATATGCCGCAGGTGAACCAGCTTGTAGTAAATCCATTTTACATCAATTCCCCTATCTTGCAAGTTAAGCCGGTATTCGGGCCGCCACCGTTCCATCCCGATCATCACCAAATATTGAACTAACGACTAAGTTTCTTCTTTGTAACTAACTATAATTGAGAAACTTTAAATTATATAGTATAATGGAATCCATAAAGGAGGCGAATCGGATATGGCCGATTTGGCAAAGAAGATGGAAATAGGGATCAGTACCTTCCTGGAGGCTTCGCCGCATTCGCCGGCGGGCAAGCCGGTAAGCCATGCGGAGCGTCTGAGGAACGCCGTGGAGGAAATCGTGCTGGCCGACCAGGTCGGACTGGACGTGTACGGCATCGGGGAGCATCATCGCGCCGATTACGCCGGGACCGCGCCGGCCGTCGTGCTCGCGGCAGCCGCGTCCAGAACCAAGCACATTCGGCTGACCAGCGCGGTAACGGTGCTGTCTTCGGACGATCCGGTGCGCGTATACGAGTCGTTCTCCACGCTGGACGGACTGTCCGACGGACGGGCGGAAATTATGGCGGGACGGGGTTCGTTTATCGAATCTTTCCCTCTATTCGGATATAGCTTGGACCATTACGACGAGTTGTTCGAGGAGAAGCTGGAGCTGCTGCTGAAAATCCGCGAGACCGAGAAGGTGACCTGGCGCGGCGGCCACCGTCCCGCGATCCAAAACCTCGGCGTGTACCCTCGCTCCGTGCAGGAGCCGCTGCCGGTGTGGATCGCCACGGGCGGCAATCCGGAGTCGGCCGTTCGCGCGGGCACCTTGGGCCTTCCCGTCGTGTTCGCCATCATCGGCGGAATGCCGGAGCGGTTCGCTCCGCTCGTCGAGCTCTATAAGAAAGCCGCCGTTCAAGCCGGACACGATCCGGCCAAGCTGCAGATCGCGACGCACTCGCACGGCTTTATCAGCGATACGAACGAGCAGGCGGCGGAGCAGTTTTACCCGCACGTGCAGGCGCAGATGAACACGATCGGCCGCGAGCGCGGATGGCCGCATTACGACCGCGCCGCTTTCGACGCGGCGAGCAGTCTGCGGGGCGCTCTCTACGTCGGCGATGCCGAATACGTGGCGGAGAAAATCGTCCTGCTGCGCAAAAACCTGGGCCTCACCCGCTTCTTCCTGCATGTCGATTTCGGCGCATTGCCGCACCGCGATCTTCTGCGCGCCATCGAGCTGCTCGGCACGCGGGTCGCTCCGATCGTCCACAAGGAAATCGCGCGGATGGAAGGGTAAGCTTAAAGCAATAAGAGGAAACAGCCGTCGGTCGGCATCTGCCTGCCGCATGGCTGTTTCCTCTCGCGTTAACGGCCTGTCGGACCGCTAATCCCGCCGCACCTTCCATTTCGCACACATTAGCGGTCTCGCAGACCACTAATCCTGCCGCACCTTCCATTTCGTACACATTAGCGGTCTCACAGACCCTTAATCCGCCGCATCATCCATTTCACACACATTAGCGGCCCCGCAGACCGCTAATCCCGCCGCACCTTACATTTCGCACACATTAACGACCTCGCAGACCACTAATCCCGCCGCATCATCCATTTCGCACACATTAGCGGTCTCGCAGACCACTAATCCCACCGAATCAGATGGCGTAAAATAAGTTGTGTAAGAACGGGTCTAGTCTATCGGACAACAAAAAAGTAGGGTAATCTTGGGATTGTCGAAGTCACCAAGGAGGAACCCTACTCAATGACAACTATACAACAAAACCCGTTCGCGGAGCTACTTGAAAATACCATGCAAAGCTTTCTGAAAGAAAAAATCGAAACGTTGCTGAAGGAGGAGATCAAAAACTATCTGCAGGTGGAACAAGCGGATGAGTCCAACAGTCGTAACGGGTACTATGCGAGAAGCTGGGAAACTCGTCACGGCGTGATCCCCGATTTGCAAGTGCCAAGAGACCGGCAAAGTCAGTTTCAAACGGAACTGTTCGCGCCGTATCAGCGACGGGAAGCCTGGTTGGAAGACACCGTCATCCACATGTACAAGGGTGGCATGAGCACAAGGGACATCGGCGCGTTCATCGAAAAAATGTTCGGTGCCAAGTACTCGCCAACGACCGTCAGCAACATCACCGGCACCGTGCTGGAAGATGTGGCCGCGTGGCAAAGCCGCCCGTTGCCGAAACGCTATTCGGTTCTGTATCTGGACGGCCTTTACGTCAAGCTCAAGCGAGACACGGTTGCAAGCGAAGTCATCTACCTTGCCATGGGTGTAGACGAGGCCGGCCATCGCGAAATCCTCAGCTTCAGCGTAGGCGGCAAGGAGAGCGCCAACGGCTGGCGGGACGTGCTGCGGGACATCTACAATCGCGGGACGAAAGAAGTGCTGTTGGGCGTCTTCGACGGCCTGACGGGACTAGAGGAAGCCTTTAAAGAAACGTATCCGCAAGCCGGCGTCCAGCGCTGCGTCACGCATAAAATGCGCAACACGATGCCCCGCATTCGCGACAAGGATAAACGGGCATTTGTGGCCAGCATGAAGACGGTCTATCACGTAGAAAGTCGCGAAGCGGCATTGGCTAACTTCAAAACGGTACAGACCACGTGGGGGAAAATCTACCCGAAGGAGATCGCCTCGTGGGAAGAAGAATTACCTGTCCTGCTGCGGTTTCTAGATTATCCGAAGATGATCCATTACGCCATCTACACGTCCAATCCGATTGAGCGAACCAATAAGGAAATTCGCAAGCGTTTGAAACCGATGAACAGTTTGACGAACATGGACGCGGCGGAAAAGATCGTGTATCTGGAAGCGATCGCGTACAACGAACGCTGGAATGACCGTGCGCTGCGCGGCTTTGCAGATCCCGATGTCCAGCGCGCGCTCAAGGAGCTGTTTGAAGAAAAATATCCACAGGACTAAAGAGCTGCCAGACGGAAGACGCAGTGCCATTCAAACACGCGACAATTGGATATGAATGGGAAAACTTTTCAGGGGGGATCCCCCCTGAACCTTGAAAGCCAATCCTATCCATTGTTCCAATGGATATACCCTACACCAATACCTAAATTCTTTTTTACACAAACCTCTTGACGCTACCCCGAATCATCCATTTCGCACACATTAACGGCCCCGCGGACCGTTAATCCCGCCGCACCTTCGTTTTCGCACACATTAACGGCCCCGCAGACCGCTAATCCCGCCGCACCTTCGTTTTCGCACACATTAACGGCCCCGCGGACCGTTAACCGCGCTAGCACCTCCGCCTGCATGCCGGACTGGCCCGCTCGCCAGACCAACCCTGCGGCTCACCTCTCCCGCTTACGGTACTCGTTCGGGGACAGCCCCTCCAGCTTTTTGAACACTTTGCTGAAATATTTCTCGTCCTTGTACCCGACCAGCTCGGCGACTTGCGCGATGCGGTATTGCGGATTCATGAGCAGCAGCTTGGCCTGCTCCATGCGCACGCGTTCGATGTAGTCCGACAGGTTCTCGCGGAACTGCTGCTTGAACTTGCGCGAGATGTACTCCCGGCTGAGGAAGAAGCGCTCGGCCAGGTCCTGAAGCGTCACCTCCTCGGCGTAATGGGAATCGATATATTTGACGATTTCGAAGATGACGTGCTCGTCCTGCCGCTGATGCTCCATCCATTGGCGGGACAGCCGCAGCAAATCCCGCTCGAGTCTTTCCGCCAGCTTGGGCAGCTCCAGACACCCATGCAGGTCCACAGGGACGGAGGCGAACGCGGATTCCGCGGACGCGCTCGGCACCGCGGGGAGGTCCCCGAACAGCTCCTTCAGCCAGCGGGCGCGGATAACGCTGTATTCATGATTCCACAGCTCCAGCTGCTCCGTGTTGATGTAGCTCATCCGCTCGACCTGGTTCATCCACAAGCGCACGATGTCCTTAATCGGCTGCTCCTGCCCGCTGCGCAAAGCCGTTCTCATCCGATCCTCGAATTCGGACAGGTGGATCGCCGACAGGCGCGGATTTTCTTCCGGATCAAAGCAGCGGATGGGCGGTCTGGCCGCGCGCATATTGCGCTGCCGCAGCACGATGTTGGCTTCGTGATACGATTGGCGAATGCCGCCGGGCAGCGGCCGCTCGCCGCCGAGACAGAATTCCAGCGTACTGCCGAACGTCCGCCGGATGCCGTCGTTCACCGTGTCCAGCAGCGCGGGGGCGCTGCCGGTCTGCTTCCACAGCAGAATAACGATCGCCCCGTGCTCGTGCCGGAAAGCGACGCCGTGCCGGTGCTTGCGGACAATCTCGTTGCAGATGTTCAGCAGCGAGAAATAGAGCAGGTCCTCGCTCCCGGCGAACTTGCTGCGGATCGCCGGATCGATCGTATCCGTCGCCAGCACCGCCGCGCGGCAGAGCCGCTCGTCCTCCGACAGCCCGAATTCGGTGCGCAGCGTATCGGCGATCGCCGAATAATAAGACGGGTCCTCCACGAGATTCGTCAATATTTTGTCCCAGTACACCGGACGCAGCTGATTGATCTCGATCGCCTTGCGCTGCTCCTGCTTCGTGCCTTCGTCCTCCTGCTTGCGGCTCTCGACCGCCTTGGCGACCGCCTGGTTCAGCTGCTCGGGATCGATCGGCTTGAGAATATAGTCCATCCCCCCGTACAGTACCGTCTTGCGCACAAAGTCGAAGTCGTCATGGCCGCTGATCACGATCACCTTGGTTAACGGCGCATGCTCCCGAATCCAGGCAAGCAGATCGGTGCCCGGCTTCTCCGGCATAATCATGTCCGTGAACACGACTTGCGGCTGCTCCTGCCCGATCCGCTCGATCGCGGAAGCCACGTCCTGCGCCTCCAGCACCTCTTCCACGCCATGGGCGTTCCAATCGACCAGCAGCCGAATGGCTTCCCGGACATGACGTTCGTCGTCAACGATCAGCGCTCTCATTGTTTCCCTCCTCTCCCTCGATCGGAATCCGCAGCACGACGCTGAAGCCGCCCGGCTTGGCGGAGCTGACCTCCAGCCTGGCCGACTCGTGATAATACAGCCTCAAGCGCGACAGGATATTCGGCAGGCCGATGCCCGAATCGCCCGCCCCCCATGCGCCCTTCGGGTGAAAGAGCCTCTCCTGCAGCGCCTTCAGCCCGGCGGCGTCCATGCCTTTGCCGTTGTCTCTGACCTCCAGCCTCATCCATCGGCCGTCGGGGGTCGTCGTTCCGAAGATCGAAATTTCCGAATCGCGCGCGCCGGCATCGAATCCGTGCTTGAAATAATTTTCGACGAACGGCTGGACGATCATCTTCGGAATCGGGCGGCTCAGCAGCGGTTCCTCCACGTTGACCGTATACCGGATCTGCTCGCCGAAGCGTTGACGCTGAAGCGACACATACGCTTTGACATAGTCCAGCTCCCGCTCCAACGAAACGATCGGCTCGCCCGTGTTCATGCTGTAACGCATCATTTTGCCCAGGGAGAAGATCAGATTGTAAATTTCCGGCTGCCGCTTCTGCAGCGACAGCGTCCCGATCGACTGCAGCGCATTGTTGATAAAATGCGGATTCGTCTGCACCTGCAGCACGTTCAGCTCGTTCGTCTTGCGAGCCAGCTCAAGCTCGTATTCGCGAATAATCATCTGATTAATCGTGTCCATCGCCAGCTGGAACCTGCGGGCCAGAATGCCGAATTCGTCCTTGCGGTTCACGTCGATCGTCACCTGCAGGTTGCCGCTCTGAATCTGGTTCATGTTGCGAATCAGCTTCTTGATCGGCGCGGTCAGCCGGAACGTGATCAGCACGGTCGCCAGCATCGTCAGCACCAGGAACAGCGCGGCGATCCCGCTGTTGATCAGCGCGACCTCGCGGGCGGTCCGGTGCAGCGTTTCGTTCGGAATCCGCTTCGCCAACGTCCAGTTCAGGAAAGGCGTTGCCATTTTATCGTATACAATTTCCCCCGAGAAGCCATCCTGATTCAGAGAGAAGTTGCCGCTGGACTCGGACGCTCCCGCCACCCGATCGACCCAGTCGGCCCGAAGCGGCTCGCCTCCGCGGCGGTCCAGCGAGCTGTAGATCGTCCGTCCGTTCTCGTCTATAATGTACAGCTCCTCCCGCCCGGCGGTGTACAGCTGCTCGGCAATGGCGCGAATGCCGTCCAGCCGAATGTCGATCGACAGCGTGCCGAGCTCCTTCTTCGCCGCCAAGTAGTACAACGAGCCGTGAATGGTGAGCACTTGGTCGGCGTTGGTCGTCGGAATGTCCGCCCGTCCAAACTTGTCCACCGGATGAGGCGGCTGGACGTAGGCGTTGCCGCGGGCCAGGCCGGAAGGGATGTAGCGGTCCCCTTCCCCCTTAAAGCTCCGTTTCGACCGGTTGCTGATAATGACGTAGTGCAGGTCGCTCTCGCGAAGATACAGATGCGCCTGCTCGAAATCCTTGGCCGTGTAGCTGAGCAGCATCAGGCCGCGATAGATTTCCTGGTCGTCCTTGTAGTCCTTGATCCCGTCCTCCAAAATCGTGAACAGCCTGCTGTCGTTATAGAAAATAAACATCGACTCCTGCGCCGCGTTCATGTAATTGAGCAGATTGGTCTTGCCCTGGAACAGCAAGTCGGCGTTGCTCCTCAGCGTCTCTCTCGTCACCTTGGACGTCGTCAGGCTGTACGTAATCAGAATCGAGGCCAGAATCGGAATCAGCGTCGCGGCCAGCAGGAACAGCATCATCTTCGTTCGGATACTGGTAAAGATCAATAATTTCCACCTCTTTGATCATCAGAGTCAGTGGGAGCCCCGGATTCAAAGCCCTATACTTGGGATATTATTGCGAAGAACTATGCGTTCAGGGGGGAAACCGCCATGGAAAACGCCCGTCGAAGATGGATGCACCAACTGCTGTTCATCGGACCGGCCGTCCTATTCTTTACACTGATCCTCGTCATCCCGTTTATCATGAGTCTCTATTATTCCTTCACCGAATGGAACGGGGTTAGTACAACAGTAACATGGATCGGGATCGAAAATTACAAAAAAATTATGTTCAACGACCCCGATTACTACAAGTCGTTCCTGTTCACGTTCCGGTACGCCATCGTCAGCGTCGTGCTGACCAACGTCGTCGGCTTCCTGCTGGCGCTGCTGCTCACGCAAGCGCTGAAGCTGCGCAACATTTTGCGGACGATCTTCTTTATGCCGAACGTTATCGGGGGGCTGCTGCTCGGGTTTATCTGGAGCTTTATTTTCGTAAAAGGGTTCGCCTCCGTCGGCGAGCTGACCGGCCTGGCGTTCTTTAATCTTCCTTGGCTCGGAGACGCGCCGACCGCGTTCTGGGGGCTCATCATCGTTACAGTGTGGAAAGGCGCCGGCTATGTGATGGTCATCTACATCGCCGGACTGACCAACGTTCCCAAGGATTTGATCGAGGCGGCCAGAATCGACGGCGCGACCCGGCTGCAGATGCTCTACAAGATCACCCTGCCGCTCATTATGCCGTCCATTACCGTCTGCCTGTTCCTGACGCTGTCGTGGGGCTTTAAGGTGTTCGACCTGATTATGTCGCTGACGAAGGGCGGACCGTTCAACTCCACGGAATCCGTGTCGCTGAACATCTATCAGGAAGCGTTCCGCAACAACGCACTTGGCCTCGGCAGCGCCAAGGCGGTTATCTTCTTCCTTATCGTCGCCTTGATCACGATCATCCAGGTTACCGTGACGAAGAAACGGGAGGTGGAATCCTGATGGAAGAGACGAAACGCTACAGCTCCCGGCTGTTCTCGCTCGAAGTGCTGGGCATCTTGCTGGCGATCGTGTTTCTGGTCCCGTTTTACTTCGTGCTGACGAACTCGTTTAAGCCGTTTGCCGACATTCTCGTGGACACCACAAGCCTGCCGAAGAGCCTCAACTTCCACAACTACGAGCAAGTGTGGAAAATCATGAACTTCCCGAAGGTGTTCCTGAACTCGCTGATCATCACCGTGGCCAGCAACGTCGGCCTGGTCGTCATCAGCGCGATGGCCGCATATCGAATGGTACGCCACAACAATCGGGTCAATCAGATTTTGTTCCTGCTGTTCGTCTCGGCGATGATCATCCCGTTCGAATCGATCATGATTCCCCTCGTGAAGCTGGCCGGCTCGATCGGCTTCCTGAACGAGATCTGGGGCGTCGTCATCTGTTACTTCGGCTTTGGCGTATCGCTCAACCTGTTCCTCTACCACGGCTTCGTCAAGTCGATTCCCGTGGAGATCGAAGAGGCCGCCATCGTCGACGGCTGCTCCGTGTTCGGCCTGTTCTGGCGCATTATTTTCCCGCTGCTCAAGCCGATCACCGTCACCATCATCCTGCTGAACAGCCTGTGGATCTGGAACGACTTCCTGCTCCCCCTGCTCATTATCAGCGGACCGGAGACGCGGACGATTCCGCTTGCCACCTACTCGTTCTTCGGCCAATATACGAAGCAGTGGGACCTGGCCTTGGCCGCGTTGACGCTTGGCGTGCTGCCGATCATCGCCTTCTTCCTGGGCATGCAGAAGCACATTATCGAGGGAATCACCGCCGGGTCGGTGAAAGGGTAACTCTGGAGACTGCGCCGAAATAAAGGACCGTTAATTTTTCGTCGCCGCTCCTATGACAATAAGTTCCCCCTAATCGTTCAATTTTCTCGGTGTTTCACTTCATGTTAGTACAATAAAATTAAAATAGTTACAGAGGATACATTATAAGGGAGGATCACAAGAAATGAAAAAAAGCTCCATGGTGCTTATGTCCGCCGCTCTCGCTCTTACGGCCGTTCTGTCCGGATGCGGCAGCTCCAACAACGGCAACAATGCCGCGAACTCTCCGGGGGCATCCTCTCCGGCCGGCGAATCGCCCAAGAAGAACGTCACGATCAAAATGTTCCAGTTCAAGGTGGAAATCGCCGAGCAGCTGCAGAACCTCGTTAACGAATACGAAAAGGAAACCGGCGTGAAGGTGCAGATCGAGACCGTCGGAGGCGGAGCCGACTACGGCGCCGCGCTGAAAGCGAAGTTCAACTCCGGCGACAAGCCCGACATTTTCAACAACGGCGGCTTCTCCGATCTGGACCTGTGGCTGGAAAACCTCGAGGACCTGTCCGATCAGCCTTGGGTGAAGGATCTGGTGAAGGGCACCGACGAGCCGATGACCCACGACGGCAAGCTGTACGGCATGCCGATCGGCGTGGAAGGCTACGGCTTCATCTACAACAAGGACCTGTTCGAGCAAGCCGGCATCACGGAACTGCCGAAGACGCTGTCCCAGCTCGAGGACGCGGCCAAGCAGCTGCAGGACAAAGGCATTACGCCGTTTATTAACGGCTACGGGGAATGGTGGGTGCTCGGCAACCACTTCGTCAACCTGCCGTTCGCTTATCAGCCCGATCCGAACGCCTTTATCGCCGGCCTGAACGACGGCAGCCAGAAAATCCCGGGCAACGAAGTGTTCGAGAACTGGACGAAGCTGTTCGACCTGACGGTGAAATACGGCGGCAAAAACCCGCTGCAGACCGACTACAACACGCAGGTAACCGAATTCGCAACCGGCAAAGCGGCCATGACGCAGCAGGGCAACTGGACGCAGGTGCAAATTTCGAAGACGAATCCGGACATCAACATCGGCTTCCTGCCGATGCCGATCACGGAAGACGCCGCGGCGAACGACAAGCTGTTCGTCGGCGTTCCGAACAACTGGGTCGTCAACAAAAACTCCGCGGTGAAGGAAGAAGCGAAAGCGTTCCTGAACTGGATGGTCACCTCGGAGACGGGCAAGAACTACATTACCAAAGAGTTCAAGTTCATCCCGGCGCTTACGACGATCTCCGCGACGGAAGAGGATCTCGGCGCGCTGGCCAGCGATATTATGAAGTACAACCAAGAAGGCAAAGTGCTTTCCAGGAACTGGTTCAAGTTCCCGCAAGGCGAAGCGTCCAGCAAAAAGTTCGGCGACGACATGCAGGGCTACGTAGGCGGCCAGTTGACCAAGGAAAAAATGCTCGAAGCGTTCCAGAGCACGTGGGACAACTTGAAGAAATAAGCGAAACCCGGTAACGGGCAAGGGCCATTCCCTAACGTCGGATTAACGGCGACGGGGAATGGCCCTTCTGGCGCTATCGACTATGCTTTCTTCACGAATTCCGACTTCAGCTTCATCGCTCCGAAGCCGTCGATTTTGCAGTCGATGTCGTGGTCTCCTTCGACCAGGCGGATATTCGCGCATAAGCGGACTTCGCGCTTCCCATGCTAAGGAGACGAAAACGCGGAATATGGGAGGGAAACGCATGGACTGGCAATGGACCTGGCATTCGGCGCTGCTCGTCTTGGTCGGCATGGTGCTGCTGCGCATCGCGGGCCGCAAGTCGATCTCGCAAATGAGCGTGGCTACGACCGTCATCATGATTTCGATCGGCACGACGATCGTGCAGCCGATCGCCAATCATCATCTGTCGATCGCCATCGGATCGGCGAGCGTGTTTATTCTTACTTTGCTGCTGATCGAATACTTGGAGATGAAGTTCCAATGGATCGAACGGCTGCTCAACGGACACGCCAAAATCATCATCGACAACGGCCGATACGTGCAGTCGGAGCTGCGCAAAATGCGGCTGACCGTCGATAAGCTGGAGATGCAATTGCGGCAGCAGGGCGTACAAGACGTGCGGGACGTCCAGACGGCGACGATCGAAGCCAACGGTCAGCTTGCCGTGGAATTAAAGCCGCAGGCGCGTCCGGTCACCGTGCGCGATCTGGAGGCGCTGCTCGCCAAGCATCTTCCGCCCTCGCCGCCGCAGGACCCGCTCTTCCAGGAAGTTCGCGACAGCGGGCATGCGGCCCCGATCGCCCCCAAGCTTCAGTAGCGCTTGCTTTCGATTTCTGATCGTTAGCGTCCCGCGGACTCCGTCTTCCTCGCTCTCTTGACCCGATACATCGCCTTGTCGGCGCTCATCAGCAGCGCGTCAGCATCGCGCCCGTCATCGGGATAGAAGCCGGCGCCTATACTCATGTATATCGGGAGATGGTGCTCACGGTAGATCAGCTTCTCTTCGCGTATTCTCTCCTCCAGACGGGCGATCGTCTCTTCGACGAAGGCAGGAGAAGGCGCATGGCGAATGAACAGGACGAACTCGTCTCCTCCGAGCCTGGCCGCCATGCCGATCGGCTCCGCCGTCTCGCCGATCATCCGGGCGACATGCCTCAGCACCTCGTCTCCGGCCTCGTGCCCGTGCTTGTCGTTCGTCTCCTTGAAACGATCCAGATCGATCAGCACGACCGCCGGACGCAGCTTGTCCTTTTCCGCGCTGCGGATCGCCTCCTCCAGCTTCTCGTAGAAGTATCTGCGATTAGGCAAGCGGGTCAGCGGATCGTGGAAAGCCAGGAAGCGGATTTGCTCCTGCCCTTCCTTCTGCTCCGTAATATCCCTGACGATCAGGATGAGGTGAGGCGCATTGTCCACGGACACGTAATCCCCGTCGATCAGTACGTGAAGGAGTCTTTCCCCGTTGTGGAACGACGTTTCGTAGGCTCTGATCGTTCTTTGGTGTTTAATGAGCTGTCTGAATTCCCGGCCGACAAGCCGGAATAACGAATGCCGGCTCGTGTCGACGCGTTCGATCAGCTTCCTGGCGCTCGGGTTGGCCTCCTTGATTTTCCCCGACTGCTCGACGAGCAGAATCGCCGCCGGATTCAGATTGAACAATTTCTCGTAACGCTTGGACGCATAGTCCAGAAATTCGTATCGGATCATGGCCAGCCGAAGCGTGAAGCACCAGATTACGCCGCCGTAGAGATAGGAGTAAGGAGGCAGCCCTTCGAATTGAAAATAACCGAACGCCACGTGCCAGCACGTGCAGATCAGCACGCCGACGACGAGCAGACGGTAAATCGCCCGGTGCTCCGCCGAGACCGCTCTTGCGCTTCCTTTATTAAGGAAGACCAAATACAGCGTGCTTATGAGAATGCTGACCGTTAGCGCGGCATAATAGGGGGTATCGTAGACGGGGTATTTCCAAGCCCCGATGGAGATAAATTCGCTCGAGGAAATAATCTCGCGCCTGCTGAGCACGTTAACGACGATGACGACAAGCGGGAGATAGAAAATAGCGGGATAGAGATAGCGGGGCATATGCTTGTCCAGGCCGGAAAATTTCGTCAAGAAATGAAGACCCAGACCGGGCATCGCGATTCCGACGTTCGAGAACCATAGCGCGACAAGCGCCGGACTGTCGGAGAGCGGGAGCTGATGCCGGACGTACTCTTCCGCGAACAGCAAAATATAGACGATCGAGGTGAGTCCGATCAGCCTGTGCTCGACTTTGCCGGGATTTCGGACGATCACGTCCGTCCCCATGTAGGCAAAAAAAAGAATCGGGAGCAAGTAAGCGAACACATACGTCCATACTTCCGATGGATTCAAGCCAATCACGTCTCTTCCGATCATCGGATTGGAATGCTTTGCTTATTTTATCATAAAAAAAGATAAAGCGGCGCTGGGAAATCCCTCCGCCGCTTTATCGATAAATGTGAAATGAGTTCGTGTGGCCGGACGCGTCTTATACGAGGCCTTGCGCGATCATCGCGTCGGCGACCCGTACGAAGCCGGCGATGTTGGCGCCGACGACCAGGTTGCCCGGATGGCCGTACTTCTCGGCAGCCGCTACGCTGTTATGATAAATATTGCGCATGATGTCATGAAGCTTGCTGTCGACTTCCTCGAACGACCAGGACAAGCGCATGCTGTTCTGGGACATCTCCAGCGAGGATACCGCAACGCCGCCGGCGTTGGCCGCTTTGGCCGGTCCGAACAGAACGCCGTTGTTCAGGAACACTTCGATCGCGTCCAGCGTGGAAGGCATGTTCGCGCCTTCGCCGACCGCCTTGACGCCGTTCTCCACGAGCAGCTTCGCCGCTTGCTCGTCGATCTCGTTCTGCGTTGCGCAGGGCAGAGCGATATCGCAAGGAATCGTCCAGATGCCTTCGCAGCCCGGCGTATACTTCGCGTGAGGATGCGTGAGCACGTAATCGCTGATCCGCTTGCGCTCGACTTCCTTCAACTGCTTCACCAGATCCAGATCGATGCCGTTCGGATCGTAGATGTAGCCGTTGGAGTCGCTGCACGCTACAATTTTCGCGCCGAACTGCTGCGCTTTCTCGATCGCATAGATCGAAACGTTGCCCGAGCCGGAGACGACAACCGTGCTTCCTTCGAAGCTGAGGCCCTTCGCCTGCAGCATCTCGTTCACGAAGTAGACGCAGCCGTAACCCGTCGCTTCCTTGCGCGCCAGGCTGCCGCCGTAGCCCAGCCCTTTGCCCGTCAGCACGCCCGCTTCGTGGCCGCTTCTGATCCGCTTGTATTGCCCGAACATGTAGCCGATCTCGCGCGCGCCAACGCCGATGTCGCCGGCGGGAACGTCAACGTCCGGACCGATGTAGCGGTACAATTCGGTCATGAAGCTTTGCGTGAAGCGCATAACCTCCTGGTCCGATTTGCCCTTCGGATCGAAGTCGGAGCCGCCCTTGCCGCCGCCGATCGGCTGGCCGGTCAAGGAATTTTTGAAGATTTGCTCGAAGCCGAGGAACTTGATGATGCTCGCGTTAACGGACGGGTGAAAGCGAAGGCCGCCCTTGTATGGCCCGAGAGCGCTGTTGAATTGTACCCGGAAGCCGCGGTTGACTTGCGGAACGCCTTTGTCGTCCAGCCAAGGCACCCGGAAGTAGACGACACGCTCAGGCTCGGTGATGCGTTCCAAAATGCGGTGCTCGATGTAATCCGGATTCACTTCGAAAACCGGAACGAGGGAATCGAGGATTTCTTTGACCGCTTGGAAGAATTCTTTCTCTCCCTGGTTGCGGTTAATGACCGTCTCGTAAACCGAATGCACATAATCTTTCGCAGCTTGCTGCCTATCCAGAACCGTGGTCAATAGTATACGCTCCTTTAAGCTAAACGGCGGCTTCTTGCGCGCCGTTTGCAGTTTTTGAATTAAAGTTTATACTCATGCGCATCTTTAGTTACAAATTCTAATAAAATGCGCATTGTAATTCCAATAAAAGATTTTTTGTGATCCGATTAAATCCGGCGATGATCCCGCCTACAGCAGCTCGCGGCGCAGCTCCTCGCCCGATTTCGGAGACAGGTACGCGAACGGAATGTCCAGCACCGTTCTCGCTCCGGTCTGATTTTCCCGGCTTAACCGGACCGCCGCTCTCGCGTAAGCGACCAGAACGCTCGCGGTAAACTCCGGATTGCTCTCCAGCTTAAGGCCAAACTCGATAATCTGCTTGGTGCCCTCGCCGGTCACGCCGCTGCGGATCACGAAGCCGCCGTGAGGCATGCCCTGGTGCTCGGCGCGCAGCTGTTCCTCGGTAATGAAAGTCACCGTCGTATCGTAATCGGAGAAGTAGTTCGGCATCGTGACGATGGCCTCCCGGATCGCCTCTTGGTCGGCGTTCTCTTCCGCTACGACGAAGCATTGGCGAAGATGCTTCTCGCGGGTCGTCAGATCCGGCGTCTCGCCGGCGCGAATCCGCTCGATCGCCGCCGGTACGGGCACCGTATACTGTACGCCGGCTTTGACGCCCGGCACGCGGCGAATCGCGTCGGAGTGCCCTTGGCTGACGCCCTTGCCCCAGAACGTATAGCCCGTGCCTTGAGGCAGAATCGACTCGCCCAGCAGCCGGTTCAGCGAGAACAGGCCCGGGTCCCATCCCGTCGAGATGACGCTCAGACGGCCGCCCTGCTTCGCGGCCGCGTCGACCTCCTCGTAAAATTCCGGAATTTTCGCATGGGTGTCGAAGCTGTCCACCGTGTTGAACTGACGGGCGAAGACCGGAGTTTGCTCCGGCAGATCCGTCGCGGACCCTCCGCACAGAATCATGACGTCGATAACTCCTTTATATTTCTCCGCCGCCGAAACGTGCTCGAACTTTACGCCGCCCGAAGCGATCTGCTCCGGCTGGCGGCGGGTAAAGACCGCGACCAGCTCCATGTCCGGATTTTGCGCAAGCGCCTTCTCTACCCCCTTGCCCAGATTGCCATAACCGACGATTCCTATTTTGATCTTGCCCATGTATTTCCTCCTGAAGCTTTTCGCTAATTTGTAGAAAATCAACAAAATTTCTGCTTTGATATTTTAGTATTTTAAGATCTTCAACCCTTTAATGCAAACAAATCTTTATATAGTACAAATATAATGCAAATCATTCATCATATAGTGCAAACTTTATGTGGCTTATTCACAATATATGGCGGGCGACGGCTTTGGCGGGACGCCGGCCGTCTCCCGCGGCCACATAATTCCCGCCATTTTGGAGAGATTATTCCAGAGCAAATCTTGCGGCTTGTTTCCGCGCCCGGGAGGTCCGTCCCCATGAACGACAGCGAACATCCACCGCGGCGTCCGGACATTCCGGCCGCCCTCGACGATTGCAAGGCGTCCCTGCAGCGGGTGCTGGGCGACTGCCCGGATATCGTGTACCGGAGCATCTCGTTCCAACGGCTTCCGGGCCTGATCGTCTATATCGAGGGCTTGGCCGATCCGCGGCATGTGATCGAAGCCCTTCTCGAAGCCAAGCCCGACGAACGCAAGCCCGCGAAGACTCGTACGTACGAGACGATCCGCAACGAAGTCGTCACGGAAGGCCAGTTGAACGAAGCCGATTCGTTGGAAGAGGTCTGCGCCGATCTGTTGGCCGGCTCGACGATGGTTTACATAGACGGCTCCCGATCCGCCCTGCTCGTCTCCACGAAAAGCCTGAAGCAGAGAGAGGTGCAGGAAGCCACCTCCCAGTCCGTCGTAAGGGGACCGCGCGAAGGCTTCACCGAGGATCTGGCCGACAATATCGCCCTTGTCCGGCGGCGCATCCAGCACCCGTCCCTTCGCATTCGCAGGCTCCGGCTGGGCACGAAAACCCGCACCTTCACGGCGGTCATGTACATGGAGGGCAAAGCGGACCCGGCGGTGCTCCGGGAGCTGTACGCTCGCCTGGACCGCATTAAGCTGGAAAGCGTGCTGGAGAGCAGCTATATCGAGGAGTTCATCCAGGACAAGCGCTACAGCCCGTTTCCGACGGTGTACAATTCGGAGCGCCCCGACGTCATCGCGTCGGCGCTCCTGGAGGGCCGCATCGCCATCCTGGTGGACGGAACTCCGTTTGTCCTTGTCGTGCCCGCTCTGTTTGTGCAATTTTTCCAATCCAGCGAGGATTATTACCAGCGCAGCGATTTCTCCAGCATGGTCAGGCTGTTGAGATATTTTTGCTTCGCGATCTCCTTGCTCACCCCTTCGGTATACGTGGCCATCACGACCTATCATCAGGAGATGATCCCGCCGCCTCTGCTGATCAGCCTGATCGGGCAGCGCGAAGGCATCCCGTTCCCGGCTTTCGTGGAGGCGCTGATTATGGAGGTGACGTTCGAAGTGCTGCGGGAGGCCGGCATTCGCCTGCCCAAGTCGATCGGACAGTCGGTGTCCATCGTGGGAACGCTCGTGATCGGCCAGGCCGCGGTAGAAGCGGGCTTTATTTCCGCGGCCATGGTCATCGTCGTGTCGCTTACGGCGATCGCGAACTTCGCCCTGCCCGCGTTTAACGTCGCCATCTCCATTCGAATGCTGAGGTTCGCCCTTATGGCGGTCGCCGCCGTATTCGGCCTCTTCGGCATCATGATCTCCATGATTCTGCTGGCGCTGCACCTCAGCAGCCTGGAATCGATGGGCGTACCCTATATGTCGTCCCTGGCGCCGTTCAGATGGTCCCGGCAGAAGGATACTTTGCTCCGGCTTCCGCGCTTCGTCCGGCTTGGCCGCTCCGGACGGAACTAGGACGGAACCGGGACGGGAAGGAGACGAACCGGATAAGGAGGCTGAAGTCCGTGGAACACCGGCCGTGCGGCCGCGCATGGAGGTTGTCGGCACTGCTGCTGGCTCTGGCCCTGCTTCTCTCCGGCTGCTGGAGCAGGCGCGAGCTGAACGAGCTCGCCGTGGTCGTCGCGATGGGCGTCGACCTCCATCGAAGCGGCTACAAAGTCACCGCGCAGATCGTGAACTTCAAGGAGGCGAGCAAGAACACCTCTTCCGACGTCATGTCCGTCGTCACCTATCAGGCCATCGGCGAGTCGGTTCCCGAAGCGCTTCAACGCATGCTCGGCGAAGTGCCGCGCCAGCTGTACCTGTCCCATCTGCGCGTGATGGTATTCGGCGAGGCTTTGGCGCGCAGGGGACTGACGGAGGTCTTGGATTTCGTGGCCCGGAACCATCAATTCCGGACCGATTTCCCCATGCTGGTGGCCCATCGCAGCGAAGCGTCCGACGTGCTGAAGGTCGTCACCCCCATCGACAACATCCCGGCCAATTCTCTGTTCTCCTCCATTCTCGTATCCAGCAAGAAGTGGGCGGCGACCGGACGCGTCACGCTCCAGCAGTTCGTTGCCCGGCTCGATCTCGAGGGCTCCGACCCCGTGCTGTCCGGCGTGGAGGTTATCGGCGACAAGACCAAGGGAACCACGGACGCGATCTGGCATACGCTCAAGCCGAACACGCTGCTCCGGCATTCGGGGCTGGCGGTCTTCAAGCGGGACAAGCTCGTCGGCTGGCTGGAGGAGCAGGGAAGCAAGACGGTCAATTACCTCCTCAACGACGTATCCACGACGAATACGACCTTCAAATGCCCGGATGACGAGAAGCGAACGATCAGCATGCAGCTGCAGCGGGTCGAATCGGAAATAGAGGTTGTTCTGCGAGGAGAGGAATTGACGGGCTTTAACGTCCGGGTTCGCGCGGAGGCCAACCTGGATTCCGTCCAATGCCCGATCGATATGGGCAAGCCGGATTCCATCCCGGCGATAGAGCGCAAATTGGAGGAGCGGATCGTGCAGGTGTTCGATCGTCACGTAGGCAAGGTTCAAAAGCAATTCAACGTAGACATCTTCGGATTGGGGGAAGTGCTGCATCGCCGCCACCCGAAAATATGGAAAAAATACAAGCGCGACTGGGACGAGCATTTCAAGGAAACTCCGGTGACCGTTCAGGCAAACGTTAAATTGCGCCGCGTCGGTTCCATCGTCCAGCCGTTGAAGAAGGACATGGTCACCCGATGAACGTCAACTGGCGCATTCTGCTCTTCCTGTTTCTGTTGATCCTGCCCCTGTACGAGAAAGGTTATCTGCGCAGCCTTCGTTCCCGGAAGGACACCGCGCTGTTCTATCTGATCTGGGCGCTGTCGTTGGCCGCCGCCGGGGCGGAGTCGGTCGGGCTTCCGATGCCGCGTCCGTTGGATTGGATCCGCGCGGCCTCCGCTCCGCTCGCCAAGCTGCTGCCGTAAGCTTAAACCCGACTGGACGGTGATCGGTAATTGAAGAGCGAGATCGTGGAATCCCGGCAATTTTTTATTTGGACCTTCGGACTTACGGTCGGCACCTCCGTGCTGGTCATCCCTTCCTCGCTGGCGCTGACCGCGCGGGAAGACGCCTGGATCGGGGCGCTCGTCAGCCTCGCCATCAATCTGCTGATGGTGCTGCTCTACATCGCCATCTCCAGACGATATCCGGACCTGACCTGGTTCGAGATTATGGAGGCGGCGCTCGGCAAGCCGCTTGGCAAGCTCGCCACCTGCTTGTATCTGTTTTATTTTCTGATCCTTGCCGGAACGCTGCTGGGCAATCTCGGCTTTTTCCTGACCAGCGAGATTCTGGTCGACACGCCGATCGAAGCGATACAAGTGCTGTTTCTGGTTGCCGTCGTGTTCGCCGCCCGCCTGGGAATCGCCGTGTTCGCCCGGGTGGGGGAGCTGCTGTTTCCGTGGATCGTGTTTTTCAGCCTGTGCCTGATCCTTGCTCTGCTGCCCCATACGGAGTGGACCTACATTCAGCCTGTGCTCGAAAACGGTTGGGGACCCGTGCTCCGGGCGGGCTTTCACACGGCGATGTTCCAGGAGCTGGTCGTCTTGATGGCGTTTCTGCCCTTGACGAAGGAGCGGAGACGCGCCGAGAGGAGCTATTTCCGGGCGGCCGGACTGGGCGGCCTGCTGCTGACGATCGTCGTGCTGCTCAGCGTGCTCGTCCTGGGCGTCCAGCAGGCCGCCAACAGTACGTTCCCGGCTTACGCGCTGGCCAAGACGATCTTTCTCGGCGAGTTCATTCAGAGAATCGAGGGCGCGCTCATCGCCCTGTGGATTCTCAGCTTTTTCGTCAAAACGATGCTTCTCACGTTCGCCCAGCTGCAGGGACTGAAAACCTTGTTCGGGCTGCGGAGCTACCGCCACCTGATCTATCCTCTTGCGGCTTTGATTTTGATCGTCGCCTGGAATACGTATATCGATTCGGTCTACGTCGCGGAAATCATTCAGAAAGTATGGGCCAATTATTCGTTTGTCCATCTCGTTCTTTTCCCCGTGCTGATTCTGGCCGTCGGATTGTGCAGACGCCAGGGAAGGCGGACCTCGAAATAGAGCGGCCTAACCGACGTCTCCGACGTAACAAGGCTCGCAGACGCCGATGCGGAGCTTCTCCGCCAGCGTGCCCGGGTATACCCGAATTTCGCCGAGCCGGGAGAGCAGGACCCATTCGACGCCCACCTGATGCTCGTCCGGATGAGCGCCGTTGCCCATATCGGCCTCCGGATCGGTCAGGCGGCACCGAAAATAAAATTCGACCTGGTGAACGTCGGCGTCCCATTCCGCGAATTGATGATGTTCTCCGATGTACTCGCGCACGAACAGCAGCTCCTCCACTTCCACCTCCTGCCCGATCTCTTCCTTGCATTCTCTGACGACGGCGTCCTTCAGCTCTTCTCCCTTCTCCTGGCCTCCGCCGGGGAACAGATAAAAATAACCTTCTCCATCCTCGTTCTTGGTCAGCAGCAACCGATCGTTCCGAACAATGACGGCTTTGGCCGAGTTGCGAATAGGTTTCATGGCGGCGACCGCTCCCTTCTGCTTCAGATTCCGAATTTCTACTTGATTATATCCCATTCCGGCCCTGAAGCGACCGCTCTTAACGAAGAAGGGGACCGAGCTCGGCGAGACGACCCAACTGCCAATAAAGCGACGTTGCGTCTATGCCGTGCCAGTCCGGCTCCAGCCTGTGAAACCGATCGTTCCGAATGGCCGGGAGGATGTCCCGGTACACGCGTCCCATGCGCCGGAACGCCTCGCGCGCCGTCTCGTCCTGCACGATGAGGAACATGGCGTCCGCCGCATATTCGGGCAGCCGGTCGAACGGAACGGCGATGCAGCCCTGCCGTCTTTCCCGCTCCGTCCATTCCCGGAACGAAGGAGGCGCGTCGTATCCCAGCGTATCGTAGAAGGCCGGAAAGATCTGCGGAGCGAACAATCGGATCTCGTTCCTCCACATGTAAAACACGGCCGCCGTCCTTCTGCGCTCATCCGGCGCGAGCAGCTTCTCCATCAGCTCTTCTCTCGTCCGTTCATAACGGGTCAGCCATTCCCGCTTCTCCCGCTGCTTGCCCAGCAGGTCTCCCAGCATATGCAAATGCCGGAACGGTCCGATGCCTTCCCATTCCACTTCAATCGTAGGCGCAATCTTGGCGAGCGATTCCAGCAGCTCTCCGTCCGTATAGTCGCCTGCGATAATCAAATCCGGCCGCAGCGAAGCAATCGTTCCGGAAATCCGTTCGTCCCGGTCCAGAATCGCAACGCCGTTCTTATAACCTCCCAGCGGTCCCCAGAGACCGTTCGTCATCATCCCTACCGGCTTGACGCCCAGTGCCAGCAAATCGCCCGCGCACTGCAAAGCGACGATCTGCGGCGATTTGCGCCAATTCCGCATGTAGACGGACGGCGACATGCCCATCTTCTCCTTGAACCGTTTGCCGTAATAGTCGGCGTCCGCATAGCCGGATTTCGCGGCCGCTTCCTTCCAGCGGCCCCCGGACGCGATCAGAGTCCGCACGGAACGAGCGATGCGCAGCCCGGTCAAGTATTCGACGGGGCTCTGTCCCGTCAGCTCGGCGAACGTCCTCGAATAATGACGGACGCTCATGCAGCACGAGCGGGCCAGCCGGTCGACCCGCAACGGTTCGCAATAGCGAGCGTGAATCTCGTCGAGCGTCGCCTCCACCAGCTTGCGCATGCCGGGCATGCGGCCCTTGGGGCAATAATTTCGCTTCATGATCGCCAGCAGCAGGCGCTCGAACCGCAGATGCCGCTCGTACCGCTCGATCGGCCCCCCTGCGGTCGGCTCGCCGCTCAAGTTCTCCAGCTCCTTCGCCGCGTCGACTTCGGCCGGAAGCTCGAGGTACCCCAGGCAAGGGAAGCCCAAAGAAGACGCCTCTTTCGGCGGCAGGCCGACCTCTTCGAAGTCGGCCTCCAGCAGCTCTAGCGTCTCCTCCTCCCCCGCATCGACGAATAAAAGGGAACGAGGGCCGGCCGCGAAGGCCGTCCCTGCTCGTAATCCGTATATTTTCCCGTCCAGGATCAGCCGGCCGTTCCCGGCCAGGCCGACGACAAGGCGATATCGCTCCAGTACCGTTCCGTGTCCGCCCGAGCCGGCGACCAGCGAACATTTCCTTGCCGCCGTCAGGCGATACACGGGATATAAAGCATCTGTTTCTAGTTTCGTATGGGCCATGACGCGGTCCTCCTTGTCCATCGTCGGCGGCTATTCGGCAAGCACTTCTACGGCATTGTTAAGCTGCCATTCCAGCAGCGTCGGCTCGAAGCTGTACCAGTTGGGATCGAGCACGTATACTTTATCCTCCCGGAACGCCGGCACCGTGGACAGAACGTTTTTCTTCAGGTCGGCGAGAAGCTCCTTGCCCAATTCCCCCTCCGCGATAAAAAACATGCGATCCGCCGCGTAATCCGACAGCAGCTCCTTGGATATCGTCTCGGAAGCGAAGTCAGGCTCCGCCGCCAGGCGCTGCTTCATTTTCTCCGTAGGCTCGAAGCCGATATCGTCGTACAGCGTGGAGATGACCTGGGGAGCCAGCACGTTGATCGATGTGCTCCAGGCATAGAAGACGGCGGCCGACTCTCCCGGCTTCACGTAATCCCTCAGCTTCTCCCTCGTTTGCTCCGCAAGCCGCTTGTACGAATCCAGCCACTGCCGCTCCTCGTCGTGACGGTCCAGCAAATCCGCCAGCATCGTCAAGCGGTTCAAATTGTTCGTTTCGGACCATTTCAACAGCACGACGGGCGCAATTTTCTCGAAGGCGTCCATTTGGTCCTGCGTCACGTAATCCGGAGCGATAATCAGGTCCGGCTCGATGCCCGCCAGCTTCTCCAGGTTCGCCGGATATCCGAGATCCTCCGCGCCCTCCATGAATTCGGCGAACGGCGGTAGGAAAAACCGCGGCGAGGTGGCGACGGGCTTGACCCCGAGCGCGTGCAGATATCCCGTAAATTCCAGGGAGACGATCCGCTCGGGCTTAACGGGAACTTCAACCTGCCTGTCGATCGCATCCGTAAAGATTCGAACGGCTGCCGGATCTTCCATCGGTTCGGCGCCGGAACCCGACGGCGATTCGGCGGGCGGCGCGGCAACCGTTGCCACGGGCGGCTTCTCGCTCGGGGCGGAGGAGCCGCTCCCCGCGTTCGTTCCGCCGCAGCCCGCTATCCACAGAAGCATTACCGCCATCAAACCTGCCCAAGTCCGCAATCGCCATCTGTATGTCATTGCCAATCCCCCATCTGTAATAAGAATGATTATTATTATCAATAAGGCCCAGTTTAATCGATTCCCGCCCCTTCATCAACAGACATTTCGGACAGCTTGTGCCGGATTTCAGCCGCTTCCCGTCCGAACCGTCCGCCTTTTACCGATACGGGGACATGGATGAGGCTGACTCTCGAAATTCGCATTAAACTCCGAATGACAGGCAATGATGGTATACTTGTAGAAATGCGAAATCCGGCGGATTTTATATTTTCCGCATCGTGGACAAAGGACGTCGAAGCTCTTGAAAATCGCAACTCTCTCTTTGAAGCGAACCTCGCGCGGGCAGTGGTGGATATTCGCGGGCGTCGCCTTCCTGGCGCTGGCGGCGCTTCGCCTGCTGTGGACCGCCTATTTCATGCCCGGATCTTACGCTCGAGCCGAAGGCGGCGAGCTGGATTTGCGGCAATGGGATTCCCGGGCCGGCCAGCTGATCACGTTGGACGGAGAATGGCTGTTCTATCCGGGGGTCCTGCTTGCCGAAACCCCCGGGGAGAGCGTTTCCGCCGGGGCGGCCGTCGAACCTCCCCTTCTCGTCAACGTGCCCGAAGAATTGCAGCCGGCGCTCGACTCCGCCCCGACTTCCTCCTACGGATACGGCTCTTATCGGCTTCGCCTTCGTCTCGATCCGGGCGGGGACGACGTCTACGCCGTGCGCATTTCGAGCGTTCGATCCGCCTCTGCCGTGTATGTCAACGGCCGACTGGCCGGGCGTTCGGGGATGCCGGCGGCAGACAAATCCGACTATACGCCGAGGAACGTCCCCTACTCAATAACGGTCGTTCCGGACGAGCGCGGGTTCGTCGACCTCGTGGTGCAAGTGGCCAATTACGATTACCGGGAAGGTCTCGGGATCGCCCGTTCGGTCCAATTCGGCACGGAGCGGGCGGCCGCTTCGGATCGTCGGCTGTCCGAAGCGATGCAGCAGATCGTGTTCGTCATCTTCGTCCTTCACGCGTTGTACGCAGCTCTGCTGTACGGGATGGGGTTCAAGGACCGGCGTCTGCTGTATTTGGCGTATGTCCTGCTCGCGCTTACGGCGCTACTGGCCACGAACGGAGACAAGCTGCTGCTGGTCTGGCTGCCTATCGATTATGCGACGGACTACCGGCTTAAGGGCTTCCTGATGGCAACGACCGCCTATGCTTTGCTGCAAAGCCTCGGAGACGCGATGCCGGCGTTCTGGAGAGGCAGGGCCCGCAGGCCGATTCGCCTCGTATTCGCCCTGCTTGCTCTGGCGGTTCTTTTGCCGCTGAGCTTCCTTTTCCGGGTGGAATTCGTCTATACTCTGCTGGTTACCGTCTCGTGCCTGACCGCATTGATCGCCTTCATCCGTTCGAACAGCGGACGCTACTCCGAGGACGTTCATCTCGCCATCATGTCGATGGCGCTGTTTCATGTCGCGGCCTGGGAAATCGCGTACCGCTATCTGGATATCCGGCTGCCGTTCTATCCGATCGATCTGCTGATCGCGGTTCTGGCCTTGTCCATGTCGTGGTTCAAAAAATATTTGCAGGCGATGGCGCAATCCCGCAAGCTTCAATCCGAGCTGCAGGAGGCGGACAAGCGCAAGGACGAGTTTCTGGCCAACACCTCGCACGAGCTTCGCAATCCGCTGCACGGGATATTAAGCATCGCGCAGGGCGTTCTCGACCGGCACAGGAACGCCATGGACGACAAGGAGGTACGGGATCTCGAGCTGATTCTGTCGATCGGACGCCGAATGTCCCACATGCTCGGGGATCTGCTGGATTCCATGATCCTGAAAGAAAACGGCATCCAGCTCGCCCTGCGGCGCCTGTCCCTGCAGCGGGTCGCCGGCAATGTCGCGGAGATGCTGCAATTCATGCTGAAGGGGAAGCCGACGGTCCTGATCAACGAGATCGGCCCGGACTGTCCCGACGTTGAAGCGGATGAGAACCGGCTGACGCAGATCCTCTTTAATCTGCTGCACAACGCGATCAAGTTTACGCCGGAAGGAACGATCTCCGTCCGGGCGGAGCCTCGGGGCGATCGGGTGACGGTCGTTGTCGCCGACACCGGCATCGGCATGGACGAGTCCGCCTTGCGGCGGATCTTCGAGCCTTACGAGCAGGTCGCTCCGGCTTCGCAGAACGGCGGCGGCTTCGGCCTCGGATTGGGCATCAGCAAGCAATTGACCGAGCTGCACGGAAGTGCGCTCGAGGTCGAATCGAAGCCCGGCCGGGGTACGGTATTCCGGTTCAGCCTGCAGCAGGCTTCCCCCCTTCTCGCGGAGCCCGGGGAACCGGCCGATTCGTCTCTGAAAGAAGTGGCCGCTTCCGCGGTAGCCCCGATGCGGACCGGGCATCCCTCTTCCGGCAGCGGCGGAGGATCGGAGGAGCCCGCGGCGGAAACGGTCATTCTGGCGGTGGACGACGATCCGGTCAACCTGGTCGCGCTCGCGAACATCCTGGGCCCCGGCTACGAGATCGTCGGAGCGACCAGCGGACGGGAGGCGTTGGAGAAGCTGGACGACCGGCGCTGGGATCTGGTCATCGCCGACGTCATGATGCCGGTGCTGTCCGGTTACGAGCTGACGCTGCTTATTCGCGAGCGCTTTAACGTCTACGAGCTGCCGATTCTGCTGCTGACGGCCAAGAACAGACCGGAGGATATCGAAGCGGGCCTGCTCTCGGGGGCCAACGATTACGCGGTCAAGCCGGTGAACGCCATCGAGTTCAGAGCCCGGGTCCGCGCGCTTACCGGACTTAGAAGGCTGGTCAACCAGCGCTTCAACATCGAGGCCGCGCTGCTTCAGGCCCAGATCAAGCCGCATTTTATCCTGAACACGTTAACGGCGGTAACCGCCCTCAGCGAGCTTGACAACAGCCGGATGAGATCGCTTATTCACGACTTCTCCAACTACTTGCGGGCCAGCTTCAATATTCGGAACTCGGCGGACAACATCAGTCTGAAAAACGAGCTGGAGCTGGTTCGCTATTATCTGAACGTCGAGCAGGAACGGTTCGGTTCGCGCTTGACCGTCGTGTGGAAGGCGGACGAGACGATTCCGGTCAAGCTGCCGCCGCTGCTGATCCAGCCGTTGGTCGAAAATGCCGTCCTGCACGGGATTTTGAAGAAAAACGCGGGAGGAACGGTCACGATCGAAGTCGCCGCACGCGAAGAACGGGTCGACATCGCCGTTACCGACGACGGCATCGGCATGAGCGAGGAGCGCATCGACGCTTTGCTGCGCGGGGAGGGCTCGGCCGGAATCGGCTTAAGGAACACCAACCTGCGGCTCAGGCAGAACTACGGGAGAAGCCTGGAAATCCGCAGCAAGCCCGGACACGGCACCACGGTATCGTTCAGCATCGACCGCCGGCCATAAGAAGAAGGACCGGACAAGCTCCCGGTCCTTCTTCATGATTTGCCGCTAACGCCGTGCGGTTAGAACGGCGGACGGGCTGCGCCGGGGGCTTCCGCGGCCCCGCTCGCCGAAGCCATTAAGCTCTCATGCGCCCCCTCAAGGCGTCCTCTCGCCGCGGCTTCCCCCGCCGGTTCCCGATCCGGGTCTCATGCCGCCCCGGCCGCCTCCCATGCCCATGCCCGTGCTGCCGGTCGTAACGCCGGATTCGTTCAGATAGGTCACCGCGCCGTCTCCGAGCGTAAATCCGACAACCTCGGTGCCGCCTGCCGTCGTCCCGCTCTCGTAGAAGCCGTCGACGCCGTTCCCGTCGTTCGTTCCGCCCGCGGACAACGTATAGTTCTCTCCCGATTGCAGCGCCGGAGTCGAGATCAGCAGAGTCTGGAATGTCTTCGTCGGAGCGAACGCCGCCACCGTCTGACCGCTCGCGTCTCTAAGCGTCACCAGCGTGCCCGCTTCCTGCGTCTGCGGGAAGGTCATCATGATCGAGCGCTGCGTCGAGCCGTCCTCGGACGGCGCCTGCGCCATACCCGCGCTGCCCGCCGCGATCAGCGTTCCTCCGACATGCTCGAACGTCCCGTCGTAATCCAGCGCCCCGTTGCCGCTGTTCGTAGGTCCGTTAACGAGCACTGTGCCCCCGCTCATCCGGATCGAGCCATTGGAGTCGAGTCCGTCGCCGCCCGCGTCCACCGTCAAGTAGCCGCCGGAAATATCCAGGAGGAGCCCGTTGTTCGCCGCCTGGCCTCCGCCTCCGAAGCCGCCCGGCTCGCCGCCGCTTCCGTCCGATACGTTCACGCCGTCGTCGCTGGCAATTACGCGGATTTCGCCGCCGGAGACGGCAATGCTCGCGCTCTCCAGTCCTTCGTAGCTGCTCGTAATGTCGATCGTTCCGCCTTCGATGGCCAGAGCGGCGTCGGCGTGGATCGCATCGTCTCCGGTCGCCAAGCTTAGCCGACCTCCCGTAATCCGCACGCTCGTATTGCTGTGGACGGCGTCGTCGGCCGCGTCGATCTCGAACGTCCCGCCCGCAACGACGAGAGGGCCGGCCGCCTTAAGCCCTTTGGCGCTGGTCGATTCCGTCTCCTCGGTGCCCGCCGTATTCGCGGCCTCCGGATTTTCCGTCGCCGCAATATCCGACGCCGGAGCGTTCCGCGTACGGGCGCTTGCCGCTTCGCCGTCCGGCGGGGTGCCGCCCTCCGGTCTCTCCATGCCTTCGGGAGGCTGGCCGAAGCCCTGCCCTTCGCCGGACCATTGGCCCCGACCGCCGAAGCCGCCGCCCGGCATCTCCTCGGCATGCGTCTTCGTCGAAGCGGCATGCCCGCCTCCGGCGACAAGGCCGAACGTCCCGTCGGCGATATAGAGCGAAGCCGCGGATTGCAGCGCATCGTTCGCCGATCGAATATCGAACCTGCCGCCCTCCACGACGATCTCTCCCTTGCCCTCGTCGGTGTCGTTCGTCGACTTGATGCCGTCCCCGCCCGCTTCGATCGAGAGGTCGCCGTCCTTCACCGCGACCAGATCCTTGCCGACCAGCCCGTCGTCCGCGGCCGTCACGATCAAGGTGCCGCTCACGATTTTCAGATCGTCCTTGGAGGTGATGCCGTCATTGAAATTGCCGTTCACGCTCAGCTTGCCCGTGCCGTTGATCGTCAGATCGGCTTTGCTGAACAAAGCGGCCGTAGGCGCGTCGTCGGACGTATCCGCATAGACGGCCGCGTCAGTCAGGCCGTTCTCCGTGCCCTCCTGCAAGGTCACGACGACTTTGCCCGCCTCGACCAGATGGATCGCCGTGCCGGACTTGCTCGTCACGTCCGCTCCGTTCAGCACCAGATGCACGACCTTGTCCGGAGCGTTCACGACAATCCGGCCATCCTCCAGCTTGCCGCTCAGCACGTAATCTCCGGCGGCCGAGATCGTTACGACCCCGTCCGCGGCCTCGGCTCCCGACCCGGTTACGGTCGCCGACGAACCGTTCAGCGCAATCGTCGTCGCGCTGTCCGCGCTCCACTCCGTCCGCGTATCGTCCTCGTCGTACTTCGCCGAAGCGACCGCCCCCTCTCCGGCGGCCTGAACGCCTGCGGTTGACGTCGCCGCCGCGCTTGCCCCCGCGGCGGCGGAGGAAGAAGCGGATGCCGGCGCTCCTTCCGAAGCGGAGCTGCAGCCCGCCGCCAGCATCGCGGACAGGAGAACAACGGCGATGAGCTTGGTTTTATTGCGATGGTTCATGCGAATCCCTCTTTTCTATTCGTTATAATGGCGATGCGAATTCAATATTCCTGCGTCACGGGACTCATCGTCAGCGTAATGTCGAGATTGCCGTTGCGCGTGCGCACCGCGTCCAGCAGCGCCTTCTGGTCGGCGTCCGGCGGGAGCTGGACCGCGTACATGACCTCGTACAGACTGCCCAGCTCGGTCGTGCGCACCCTTTTCAACTCGTAAGCGACCTTGAACCTTCTGAATACTTCATCGAACGCTTCCTCGTACCCCAGATTTTCCGGAATCGTGATCTTCAGCGTCTTGACCGGGGACTTGACGGCGCCGAATTGCAGCCCCTTCAGCACGAACATCAGCCCGCACAGCCCGATCGTGAACAGAGCGGCATATCCGAACGCGCCGACTCCGCAAGCCAGCCCCGCCGCCATGGAGAACAGAACGTACGAAATATCCTTGGAGTCTCCCGGCGCGCTGCGGAACCGGATAATCGAGAACGCTCCCGCCAGGCTGAACGCCCGGGCGATGTTGCTGCCGATCAACAGAATGATGATCGCGACGATCGTCGGCAGCACCATCATCGTCAGCGTGAAGCTGGGCGAATAGCCCGTCTGCGTCTTCCTGTAGGTCCAACTGATGATCCCGCCCAGCACGATCGCGATGCCGAACGTAAGCAGCGCTTGCGGCAGGGTCAGCGTCGTGTCGGACGCCAGCGAACCAAACCAATTTTCGATCATAGCACGATTCTCTCCCTTGCCGGTTCCGTCCGTTCGGCGTACCGGATCGATTTCTTGTATTCGTTGCCGTATTTGCTGAAGCTCGTGCGGTACATGCCCAGCTCCGACAGCAGCTTGGCGAGCCACACCGGCACCGTCTTCTCGGCCTTGACCTCCATCAGCCACTGACCCTTGTCCAGAAGCTGCTCGCCGTAATCTCCGGACTCCAGCTTCAGATCGCGACGCCTGGAGCGGATATTCGTGTCGAACGTGATGCGCAAATCGCGATTGCCCTTGCAGAACATGGCGATCCGGTCGTAAGCCAGATACGTCATCGGACGCAGCTCGTACCGCGACAGGAAATATTCGATCTCGGCCACGACCTGCTTGTTCATGCCTTCGCGACAGGCCGGCGGCCTGCCCGTCCGGATGAACCCGTACGCCTCGTCCAACCTCATCGCCGACCGCCGCTTGTTGACGAGCCCGAACACCTTTTTCTTCAGCTCCACGTACACCTTGGCGTCCGATTCCGGCACGCCGTAGGCCCGGATGCGCAGCTTTTCCCGATACTTGGGCTTGGAGAGGCTGTCGCGGATCAGCGTGTGACGGTCGGTGTCATAGTAGAGATTGCTGATGGAGTAGAACCTATCGTTGCGGTTGTAAGCGTCGAGCTCCATATATTCCATCAGACGATTGTAGATGCCGTAGAAGGCCTTCGTATCCATGAGATACTTGTTTTCATAACGGTTGAACACTTCGATCGCCATATGCGGCTCTCCCTTCTTCGTCGTCTCTTGTTCGGTCCTGCCCTGTCTGTAGCTTAGAACGGGAACCTTTAGCGAAACTTAAATTGTTAACGCGGTGTAAAATCTTTTCTCCGGGACGTTCGGGAATGTTAGGATTAAGGTTGGTTAAAGGTTTTCTTCCTACAATAAAAGCAACACGCGAAGGAAAGGGGCGGGGCGCCCGTGAGAATATTGATCGTGGAAGACGAAGTGAACCTGGCCGAGGCGCTGACGCAAATCCTGAAGAAGATGAACTATTCGGTAGACGCCGTCCACGACGGCCAATCCGGGCTGGACAACGCGCTGAGCGGCATATACGATCTGCTGCTGCTCGACATCATGCTGCCGGAGCTGGACGGGATTACGCTGCTGAAGACGATTCGCGCGCAGGGCGTAGCCACGCCGGTCATCATGCTGACCGCCAAGGGCGAGACGGACGATAAAATCGCGGGGCTGGACTACGGAGCGGACGATTATATCGCCAAGCCGTTCGCGACGGGCGAGCTGCTCGCCCGCATCCGCGCGGCGCTCAGACGCAAGGGCGAGGTCGTTCCGGAGGACGCGCTGCGGTTTGCGGACATCGAGCTGAACACCTCCACCCTGAAGCTGGTCTGCAAGGGCAAGGAGCTGAAGCTGATTTTGAAGGAAAGCGAGCTGCTGGAGCTGCTGATTGCGAGGAAGCAGGCGGTGACGTCCAAGGAGCAGATCATCGAGAAGCTGTGGGGCTTCGACTCGGAGGCGGAGCATAATAACGTCGAGGTCTATGTGTCGTTCCTGAGAAAAAAACTGGCATTCCTGAACGCTTCCGTGCGCATCTCTACGATTCGGGGCGTCGGCTACGTATTGGAGGCGGCGGACTGATGTTTACGAGACTGCGCAACCGGTTTCTGCTGATGAATCTGGTCATTATTACCGTCATCATGTTTGTGGCCTTCGCTTCGATCTATGTCATTACCTATCAGAACGTCAAACGCGACATCGAGATGGAGCTGCACCGCGTTTCGGAGTTTTACCGCAAGGCGAACGAAGGACCCGGACGAGGCGGAGATTGGAAGGGGGCACCGGATCAGCCGCTCCAGGACGAGGCCGGAGGCGTGCCGCCGATGTTCGAAGGAGGCGCGCAGGAGTTCTCCCCTCCCGAACGTTCCGTCTCCTTCGCGCTTAGAACGGACGCGCAGGGGAGGCTGCTCGGCGTGGATTCCCGCTTCGGGATGGAGGACGAGTTCTACGAGTCGGCCGCGGACAAAGCCGTCTCCAAGACGCCGCGCGGCGGGCGCTTTACGCTGGACGGAACCCGGTGGGCCTACAGCGCGCAGCCCGAATCGGACGGCTACCTGATCGTCTATATGGACGTGACCGCGCAGCAGAAAATTTTGACCAACCTGATCTACACGTTCGCCGCCGTCGCCCTCGTCATGCTGGCCGTTATCTACGCGACCAGCCGCTATTTCGCCAACCGGTCCATCGCTCCGGTTCGGGAAGCGTTCGACAAGCAGAAGCGGTTCATCGCCGACGCCTCCCATGAGCTCAAGACGCCTCTGGCCGTCATCCAGACGAACGCGGACGTTCTGCTGGCGAACGAGACGGAGACGATCGGCGAGCAAGCCAAGTGGCTGCACCGGATCAAGTCGGAGACCGAGCGCATGAAGACGCTGACGAACGACCTGCTGTATTTGACACAGATGGACGATTCGCGGGCCGAGACGCTTCACGTGCCGTTTAACGTCAGCGAAGCGGTCGAGAGCGTCGTTCTCGCGATGGAGGCCGTCATCTTCGAGCGTTCGCTGGCACTCGACTACGAGGTCGAGCCCGGTCTGACCGCGACGGGCAGCGCCGAGCAGATCAAGCAGGTCGTCATGATTCTGCTGGACAACGCGATCAAATACAATCGCGCCGACGGAACGATCGGCTTAACTCTGCGGCGGCACCACGGCCATATCCAGCTTACGGTAACGAATACCGGCCCGGGCATCCCGGCCGAGCATCTGAACAAAATATTCGATCGCTTCTATCGCACGGACGCGTCCCGTTCGCGCAAGCAAGGAGGTTACGGGCTCGGCCTCGCCATCGCGAAGTCGATCGTGGAGCAGCATCGGGCGAAAATCGCCGTCAGAAGCGTTCCCGGAGAAACAACCTCGTTTACCGTGCAGCTGGGCTAGCCGCAACCTATCGACATGTGCGGACGTCTAATGGCGTAGTCGTTGTTAACAAGAGAAGATTGCGCCATTAGGATAAAAAACCAACGGCCGCTCTGCTTGCGGCGACGCTGGCGCTGCTGCCCGGCTTGAGCGGCCATGAAGGCCGAAGAGATTTCTTATACCATTCTTTCATCTTAAGCCGTTCGCCCGCTACTTCATGCCGTGCAGCGCTTCGAGCGCGCCGGCCTCGTCCGGCAGGAAGAAAAACTGCTTGCCGCGATTGCTCTCATAAATAAAATCGCGCAGACTCTTGCTCGCATAGCCGGAGAAATCTCCCGCGATCGCCAGCTTAACCCCGTAGTTGGCGTACTTCTGGAGAATCTCTCCGGCCAGCCGCGTGCTCAAGTCGAAGAACGTCTCGGAGACGTTCGCCTTGCGGAGCAATATTTTGAAGCAGCCGGTTTGATACTGCACGGTCGCCATCAGATCCAGAGCATCCTGAACCTCTGCGACCAGCACCTCCCCGCTCTCTACGACCGCCACCTCAGAGCTTCCTTTTTTGTCGATTCGTACGTTCATCTCTCGCCCTCCTTTTTATGGTCATGGCCGTCTTGCCCGCCACAAATTCTCTCTATTGTAACATTCTTCCGGCCTGACAGGATTACTGCAAATTGTGTCGAAATAAATGAATATGATGAAAAAGAGTCGAATTTTGATCCTGATCCTGCTATTCCTATCCGTGCTCACGGGGTTCCGGCTCCTGTGGCTGCACTTTAACTCGATCGATTCCCCTCCCGTCGCGACGAAGGGCGTGTTGGACCTGCGCGATTGGCAGGAGCTCCGCGACCATTCCCTGCCGCTGAACGGAGAATGGGAGTTCTATCCCGGCGCGTTCCTGTACGGGGACGGGCGCTCCTCGTCGGATGCGCTCCCCTCCGCCCGAACGATTCGGGTTCCCGGGAATTGGACGTTCGAGGATCGGCCATTCGGCAATCTTCGATTCGGCTACGGCACCTACCGGTTAAAAATTCTGGTTCCTGCCGACCCGGGCCGCGCTTACGGGGTTCGGATTTCCAGCGTCCACAGTTCATCCGCCGTTTATCTCGACGGGCAGCTTCTCGGCCAATCCGGCCAGCCTGCCGCGAACAAAGCGGAATACGAGCCCCGCGACACGCCCTATACCGCTTTCTTCGCCGCGTCGGACAACGGCGAGATCGAGCTTGTCGTTCAAGCCGCCAATTTCGATCATTTTCGCATAGGCGGGATCGCAAGGTCGATCCAGTTCGGCCAGGAGAGCGTGCTGAGACACGATCTGGGCTTCTTCAGGGACATGGCTTGGGTGGCCTGCGTCGCTTACGCCATTCACGTTCTGTACGGCTTTATCCTGTATCTGGTCGGGGGGCGGGACAAGAAGCTTCTCTACTTCTCTTTGATGATTCTATGCATCATCATCGCCACGCTGATGGACGGGGAGAGACTGCTGCTCACTTGGGTGGATTTGCCGCCGGTATTTGTCTATAAATTCGTCTACGTAGTGATGCTGGCCGGCGGCTTTTCCCTGTACCAGCTGTTCTCCGCAAGGCTTCCGCGATGGCTGCTGGGCCTTGTATCGCGCATCTATTTGCTGGCTTGCGGCTTCTCGCTCGTTTTTGTCCTGCTGCTGCCGCTGCCCGTGGTCATGTCGCTGGAGCCTCTGTATCTCGTCCTGATGCTTTATCCGTGCCTGACTTTGCCGTTTGTCCTGTACCGGTCGACGGCCAGAATCGATACCAACAACGTATTTTTGCTGCTGGCGGCCATTGCGTCGATTACGAGTCTCGTGTGGCTGATCTTCCTTACCGCCGCCGGAATCGAGATGGTCTCGTACCCCTTCGATCTGATCGTCGCGATGATCTGTTTCTCCGCCTTCTGGTTCAAACGGTTTTTCCGGCTGTCGGAGGCGGCCCATCGTCTCTCCGCTTCGCTGAGAGCGGCGAACAAGCAGAAGGACGATTTTCTGGCCACCGTCGCGCACGAGCTGCGCAACCCGCTTCATGGCATGATCAACCTATCGGAATCGATCGCGATGAGAGAACGCGGGCGCATCTCGCGGGTCAGCGCGGAGGACCTCGGACTTCTGTCGAAGGTCGGGCGCAGAATGTCCTATATTTTGAACGATCTGCTGGATATGGCGCGCTTGAAGGAAAACCGGATTCGGCTGGTCCTCGCGGACGTGTCCGCCCACGGGGCCGCCTCCAGCGTCATCGATGCGCTGCGCTTCATGACGGAGGGCAAACCGATCCGGTTGATCAACCGGATTCCGGCCGATTTCCCGCTCGTACGGGCCGACGAAAATCGGCTCAACCAAATTCTGTTTAATCTTCTGCACAACGCCATAAAATATTCCGATGCCGGCGAGGTGTCGGTCGAAGCGAAGCTTCTGGAAAACCGCGCGATCTTCACCGTCGCGGACGACGGCGTCGGGATCAAGGCCGAACATTTGGGCCGGATTTTCGAGCCCTATGTGCAAGCGCTGGAAAATGCGGCGGACTCCAGAGGCGGCTTCGGACTCGGGCTCGGCATCAGCAGAAGGCTCGTCGAGCTGCACGGCAGCCAGCTGTCGGTTCGTTCGAAACCGAACGAGGGCTCCAGGTTTTCATTTACTCTGCAGCTTTCCGCTCGCGGAACGGTTGCGGAGGCGGTTGAGCGGCCCTTTGCGGAGTCGGCCGCCGAGCCGTTAGCGGAGCCGGAAACCCCGCCCGCCGCAAATCCGGTCCGGAGGCCGTCCTCCGTCGCTGCGACAACCGCTCCCGCTGCCAAGGACGGTCCGGCGGACGACCCCCGTATGCCGTATCCTTATTCGGAGCCGGCGGAGCCCCGCAGATCGCCGGAGCGGTTCCGGCTGTTGGCCGTCGACGACGATCCCGTGAACCTGAACGTGCTCAAGACGATCCTCTCGGACGAGCGCTGCGAAGTGGTCACCGCGAACGACGGCCAGGAAGCGCTTCGGCTAATCGACACCGGCAGCTGGGACCTCGTCCTGTCGGACGTGACGATGCCCCTTATGTCCGGCTACGAGCTGACCGCGCGGATTCGGGAGCGTTTCTCCGTCGCGGAGCTTCCCGTGCTCCTGCTGACGGCGCGAGATCGGCATGAGGACAAGGAAGCCGGCTTCCTGGCCGGCGCGAACGACTATGTCGCCAAGCCGGTGAACGCCACGGAGCTGCGCATGCGGGTGCAATCGCTGACCAATCTGAAAAGGGCGGTGAACGACCGCTTGAGGATGGAAGCCGCCCTGCTTCAGGCTCGGATCAAGCCGCATTTCATGATCAATACGTTTAACTCGGTATCGGCACTGAGCAAGATCGATATCGACCAGATGGACGAATTGATCGGAGAGTTGACCCATTATTACCGGCTCGGGATCGACCTGGTCAACTCCGACCAGGCGATGCCGCTCGAGCGCGAGCTTAATCTGGTCCGCTCCTATCTGGCGATCCAGAAAAAACGTTTCGAGGACAGGCTCCGGATCGTCTGGGAAGCAGACGACAACGTCCGGATCGACATCCCGCCCCTGACGATCCAGCCGCTTGTGGAAAACGCGGTGACGCACGGAGTTCTGAAACGGACCGCGGGCGGAGAGGTCCGAATCCGGGTCGCCGACCTCGGAGGCTCCGTCGAGATCGAAGTGTCCGACGACGGCGTCGGAATCGGCGAAGATCGATTGCCGGGGCTGCTGGTCAGAAATCCCGACGGCGTTGCCGGGAGCAGCCTGATCAACACGGATCGCAGATTAAAGCAATTTGGAAGCAGCGGCCTGCGCATCGAGAGCCGCGCCGGTCAGGGAACGAAGGTGTCGTTCACGGTCGCGAAGGAGGGTGCGGACTGACCGTCCGGGAGGGCGCTTCACACGCCAGTTCGGGCGGCCGGCTGTCTTTAACGGTCCGGGAGACCACTACACGCGCCAATTCGGGCGGTCGGCTGTCTTTAACGGTCTGGGAGACCGCTACACGCGCCAATTCGGGTGGTCGGCTGCCTTTAACGGTCTGGCTGACCGCTACACCTGCCAATTCGGGTGGTCGGCTGTCTTTAACGGTCCGGGAGACCGCTACATGCGCCAGTTCGGGAGGTCGGCCGCCTTTAACGGTCCGGGAGACCGTTACGCACGCCAATTCGGGCGGTCGGCTGCCTTTAACGGTCTCGCTGACCGCTACATGCGCCATTCGGGCGGCCGGCTGCCTTTAACGGTCCGGCTGACCTTACGCACGCCAATTCGGGCGGCCGGCTGTCTTTAACGGTCTGGGAGACCGCTACACGCGCCAATTCGGGTGGCCGGCTGTCTTTAACGGTCCGGGAGACCGCTACACCTGCCAATTCGGGCGGCCGGCTGCCTTTAACGGTCCGGGAGACCGTTACGCACGCCAATTCGGGTGGTCGGCTGTCTTTAACGGTCCGGGAGACCGCTACACGCGCCAATTCGGGTGGCCGGCTGCCTTTAACGGTCCGGTTGACCGTTACGCACGCCAATTCGGGCGACCGGCTGCCTTTAACGGTCCGGGAGACCGTTACGCACGCCAATTCGGGCATCTTGGCCGATTCCATCAGGCCTTGGAGGCTTCCGGTTATTTTCCTTTCCGGTAATGCAGCGGCGCATGGCCGGTGACGGCCTTGAACACGCGTCCGAAATGCGTCACGCTGCCGAATCCGACCTTCCTCGCAATCGTCCCGGCCTTGAGCGCGGACTGCTCCAGCAGCTTTTTCGCTTCCTTCACCCGCACGCTGTTCACATACTCCACAAACGTAAATCCCGTCGCTTCCTTGAAGAATCGGCTCAAATAATACGGGCTGACATAGAATCGCTCCGCCACCCGCTGCAGCGACAATTCCTGCATGTAGTGGGCATTGAGATAACGAACGACCTCCGAGATCCGCTCATGCATCGGACTCGGGGCCGCCATCGGCTCCGCGCTCTGCTCTCCGATGCGCCGACAGCAGCGAACGATCAGCTGTTGCGCCAGCGTTCGGGCGTACAGCTCGAATCCCGGCCTGCGCTCCCGCACTTCCTGCCGAATGCCGTCCGCCAGCGCATCGATCGCCGCCCGTTCATGCAGAGGAGTCCGCACGACAACGTACGCGGTCTCATACAGCGGCTGCAGCGCATCCCGGCCGACCCTATCCCCGCTGTCCAGCAAGTCCGGATGAATGTTGACGATCAGCCGCTCGTGCTCGGGCTTGGCCGCATTCGTCGTCCGATGCAAAATGTCGGGCGCGACAATGACGACATCGCCCTCCCGCATAACGATTGTCCGATCCTCGATGAAGAACGTCCGCTCGCCGGATATCAAGAAATAAACCTCATATGTACTGTGAAAATGACTGGCCGGCATGTGATGGCTTTGCGCCTGTCGGTGAGAGACCTGGAATGTCCCCTCGAAGTTCCCGTAATTCAGCTCCCCCATCCTCACTCCGCCTTTTCGCGACTCCCGCTTTTCTTTTCATTTTAGCGGCGCCGCTCCCGTTTTCGCAAGATATAAGAAGTATTTCGGATTTTCCGCAATTAATGTACGTTTTACGATGCTACAATAGGGCCCAAAGAGGAGGGAGGGCATTGATGATGACCCAACAACAGGTTCAAAAGGCCGCGGCTCCGCTCGATTGGGCGGAACGGGCGTGCGAAGCGCTGATGGCCCGGTTCGAGCCGGAGGCGCTGCCGCCGGACCGGTTCCATTATCACCAAGGTGTGTTCTTGTCCGGTATGGAGAAAACGTGGCGGCTGACGAACAAAGATGCTTACTTCGCCTATATCAAACGCTGGGTGGACAGCCATATGCAGCCGGACGGCGCCATCCGCAGCTTCCATCCCGATGAGCTGGACGACATCCAGCCGGGGGTGCTGCTGTTCGGCTTGTACGAGCGGACGGGAGACGATCGCTATCGGCAGGCGCTGTACAACCTCGTCCCGCTGCTGAAAAAGTGGAAAACCAATCCGTCCGGCGGATTCTGGCACAAAGAGCATTACCCGAATCAGATGTGGCTCGACAGCATGTACATGGGCGGACCGATCGCCGTCCAATTCGGCAAGACGTTCGGCGAGCGGGACTACTTCGACTTGATGGCCTATCAGGCGATACTGATGGCCAAGCGAACGAAAGACCCGGTTACCGGTCTTATGTACCACGGATGGGACGAGTCGAGGGAAGCGTCCTGGGCCGATCCCGAGACGGGCCTCGCGCCGGAATTCTGGGGCCGCGCCATCGGCTGGTACCCGGTCGCCCTGCTCGAGATGCTGGAACATATGCCGCAGGACCATAAGGATGCGCCCGAGCTCGTCGTCATCCTCCGCGAGCTGCTGATTGCGCTTGTCCGCTACCAGGACGAAGCGACCGGCTTGTGGTATCAGGTCGTCGACAAGGGCGACCGGGCGGACAACTGGCTGGAAACCTCCTGCTCCTGCCTGTACGTCCAAGCCATTGCCAAAGCCGTGCGCTTCGGTTATCTGGACGCGAAATACATGGAGAACGCCTGGAAGGGGTACCGCGGCGTCATCGACACACTGACGTTCGACGAGAACGGCCGTGTCGTCATCGGCGGCATTTGCGTCGGCACCGGTATCGGCGACTACGCTCACTACGTCGCTCGCCCAACGAGCGCGAACGATCTGCACGGCGCAGGCGCGTTTATCCTGATGTGCGCCGAGATGAGCCTCGCGGAACTTAATCGGGGGATTTGAACGATTGAAATAGAAACAGGAGGCCGCGGAAAGCGAAACGGAATATGCTGTGAGGCCTCTCGCGGCGGTCCCTGAATAACTGCGATGGCAACAAAAAACGCATCCGTCCGCCCGGACAGATGCGCTTTTTTTGGGGTTTAGTATCCACTAGACTCAGATCGCCTGCAAGGCGTTAGAATTAAGAAAGTCCTTGAACGAGCTGGCGCAAAGCGTCGCGAATCGGAGTCAGCGGACGGCCGAGCAGCTTCTCAAAGTCGCTGCTGTCGACCTCCAGTTGGCCTTCCCGGATGCCGGTCTGGATGCCCAGCAGGAACGGAAGAAGAAACTCCGGCACGCCCGCGCTCTTCATGATGTCGGCATACGCGCCGTCGTCGACCTGACGGACGGGGATATCCTTGCCAAGGACGGCGCTCAGCTCGGCAGCGAATTGCTCCTGGGTCAGCAGCGGGCCGGACAGCTCGTATACCGTGTTCTCGTGACCGCTGCCGGACAGAACGGCCGCCGCCGCTTCCGCATACTCCTGCTGCAGCGCCCAGCCTACCTTGCCCGCTCCGGCCGATGTCACCCAAGGCGCTCCCGCTTGCGCGCCTTGAATGCCCGAGATTTCATTCTCCAGATACCAGTTATTGCGCAGGAACGAATACGGAATGCCCGTCTTCAAAATCGCCTGCTCCGTCGCTTGGTGCGGAGGGGCAAGAAACAGCTTGCTATCGGCCGCGTTCGCCAGGCTCGTATAAGCGATGAAGCCCGCTTGGGCGCGCGCGGCGGCTTCGACCGCGTTCGTGTGCTGGCGGATTCTCGTCTCCGTGTCTCCGTCCGCGGAAATGATTAAAATCCGCTCGACGCCCGCGAATGCCGCGTCCAAAGATTCCGGAAGATCGAAGTCGCCTTGGCGGACATCGACACCACGGTCGCGAAGATGACCCGCCTTCTCGGGATTGCGCACGCTAACCGCCAATTGATCGGTAGGCACCGTTTTCAGCAATATCTCGACAACCTTGGCCCCCAGCTTGCCCGTCGCTCCGGTAACCAGCATTTTCATCGTTCATTCCTCCGTTTTTTTCGGTTCGCTCGTTATAACCAATTCAGTTACAACCAGTGTTGTAACCATTCTAGTTACTCCAGGGCTTTTTGTCAATCCCGGATTCGCGACGGCCCGGAAATCCGGCACACCGACACTCGGCTTTCCGTAATCTGACGATCTCGCACACACCGGCACGCTAACAATCTGGCGATTCCGGCATTCCGGTATCCCGACACCCTGTCATCCCGGCATTGCAGTCGCAGCGATTCCGTTGTATCCTCGAGACGTGAAGACAGGCTCCCGCAGCGGGTTGAACTTATTTCGACAAAGGGGATTCGCTCAGATGGAAAGAGGATATCATGCCGCCGGGCGCGGCACGCTTCACGGCTCGCTGGACTTTTTTACGCACTCCTTCCGAGGCGCCGGCACCCATATCGATTTCCATGCGCATCCGAATCTCGAAGTCGTCTACTATGCGCAGGGCGCCGGCACGACGCAGATCGGCGACGCGTCGTTCGACTATTATCCCGGCAGCTTTGCCGTCATCCTTCCGAATATGAAGCACAACGAGTATCGACTGGAGGATACCGAGGTTCTCTTTTTCAGCTTTAGCGGGGACTTGGGGATCGGAGAATTCGCTCACGGGCTTTACGCCGATAGGAACCGCCGGCTGGAGGCGCTGCTGCGCGCCATGTCCGAGGAGCTGGCCGGCAAGCGGCGGCATTACGATATCGCGCTGCACGGCTTGCTGTACCAAGCCGTCGCGGAGGTGGCCCGCTCAACCGGGACCGCGGAGAAAACGGGGCGCAGCGAAAAGGTGAAATACGCTGTCAACTACATGAACCAATACTTGGCCGAAAATATCGACCTCCAGGCAATCGCGCAAAATCTCGGGTACAGCTACGACCATTTCCGGCATTTTTTCAAGCGGGAGACGGGCTATTCCCCGACACAATTCCTGCTGCGCAGAAGGGTGGACAAGGCCAAGCGGCTGCTCGTCGATACCGACCGGCCGATGACGGATATCGCCTCGGAGTGCGGCTTCGGCAGCGCCCCGCAGTTCAGCATGCTGTTCGCGCGCCTGACGGGAACGGCCCCGCGCGACTTTCGCAAGCTTAGCCGAATTCGATAAGAACGCAACCGAATCGCCGTCGATTTGTCCCGGATTCGTTCTTATAATGAAGAGGAATTCTACTCTCTTCCGATTGGAGCGAACGCGCATGGCATACCCTCATCTTGACGAAGAAACCCGGCTCAAACGGCTGCGCCGGCCCTCCGGCCCCGTGCGGATGGTGCTCGACACCGATACGTATAACGAGATCGACGACCAGTTCGCGCTCTCCTACGCCATCCTGTCGCCGGACAAGGTCCGGCTGGAGGCCGTCTATGCCGCTCCCTTCTGGAACTCGCTTTCCGACGGCCCGAAAGACGGCATGGAGAAAAGCTATGAAGAAATTTTGCGGATTCTCGACCGGCTCGGCCGCCCTTCGGACGGCTTTGTTTTCCCCGGCTCGGACCGCTATTTGCCTGCCGCGGACGTCCCGGTGGACAGCCCGGCGGCGAGGGATTTGGTCGCCAAGGCGCTGGCTTCGTCCGAGGACGACCCACTGTATGTCGTGGCGATCGGAGCGATCACGAACGTCGCTTCCGCGATTCTGCTCAACCCCGACATTATCCGCAACATCGTCGTCGTGTGGCTGGGAGGGCATCATCTCGCGAACAGAGACACGAGGGAATTCAATCTCGAGCAGGATGTGCACGCCTCGCGGGTAATGTTCGACAGCGGCGTGCCGCTCGCCCTGATTCCTTGTCTCGGAGTCGCTTCCCATCTGATCACGACGCTTCCGGAAATCGAGCGTTACGTCAAGGGCAAAGGCGATATCGGAGATTTCCTGGCCGAGCGCTACGAAGGCTGCAGCTCCGATCACTTCGGCTATTCGCGCGTCATCTGGGACCTGTCCGCCGTCGCTTACCTGGTCGATCCGTCCTTCGTCGAAGCCGACCTCGTGCACAGCCCGGTGCTGACCGACCAGGTAACGTGGAGCGTCGACACGGGCCGCCACTTCATTCGCTGCGCGACCCGCGTCCACCGCGACGCCATCTTCGGCGACCTGTTCCGGAAGCTCGACGTCTACGCGCAAGCTTAACTTGCAAGTCAATCCCCGCAGCGGGACATCCGCTTCCGCCCGTTCGCGAACGCGTTCGGGTCGAAGCGGCTGCCGCTCCGCCCCCAACAATCCGTTCGACCGACTCGCGCGCATTGACCCCGTCTGCACAATATGGAATAATTTGAGCAAGCAGAACGGAACATGGAGGTGTTAATCCGACCCTATGGCGAAACTGTCGCCGCGGGAAGCGGCCAAGCGCGAACAAATCCTGACGGCTGCCCGCAGTCTGTTCCTGCATCGGGGCTACGCCGGGACGAGCATGGATCTCGTCACCTCGGAAGCCGGAATATCCAAACAAACGCTTTATCGCTATTACGCGACCAAAGAGACGCTTTTTTCCGACCTGCTGAGCCAGGTGATTCACGAGCTGACGGAAGAGAAGCAGCCTTCGCTGGCCAACTTGCCCCTGCCCGAAAACCGGGAACAGCTCTACGACATTTTGCTGCTGATGGCCCGGGTCATCGCCGCCAAGCTGAGCGACCCGCAATATTTGTCCATTCTTCGCATCGTTTTCGCGGAATCCCCCCGATTCCCCGAGCTGGGCGGCTTGCTTCTTCAATCGTTCCCCGAAAGCACCAAGCTGTTGACGGATCTGCTGCGGCAGTGCGCGGAGACGGGGCTTGTAAAGCTGGAGGACGGAGACGAGGAAATCGCGATGAGGATGTTCGTCGGGCCGCTGATTGCCCATGCCGTCATTGGCGGGCTGCTGGGCGGCGCCGCGGCGCCGGACCCGATGCCGGAAGAGGACCTGGACCGGCTGTGCCGGATTTTCGCAGATTCCGTAACCTGACTTGCCCGGACGCAACCAAAAACGCCTCTCGTTGTCCCTGGGACGGAGAAGGCGTTTTTGTCGGAGACGATGAAATTTTATTATACCGGTTGAAGCTCCCGGCTGAGCCCGAGGGCCTGCGCCGTAGCCGCATGAATCTCTTCGTGAAGCTGCGGATTCTTCACCAGGGACACGCCGTAGGAAGGGATCATTTCCTTAAGCTTCTCTTCCCATTCCCCGATGTGCTGCGGGAAGCATCTCTTCAGAACCTCCAGCATGACGGAGACCGCCGTCGATGCGCCCGGCGAAGCGCCCAGCAGAGCGGCGATCGAGCCGTCGGCCGCGCTGACAACCTCGGTGCCGAACTGGAGCGTTCCTTTGCCTCCGGCCGCGGTATCCTTAATGACCTGCACGCGCTGCCCCGCCACGACCAAATCCCAGTCCTCGCTTCTGGCGTTCGGAATAAACTCGCGCAGCTCTTCCATCCGTTTTTCCTTCGACTGCAGCACCTGCTCGATCAGATACTTGGTGAGCGGAACGTTCTTGGCGCCCGCCGCCAGCATCGTCAGCACGTTGCCCGGCTTGACGGAGCCGAGCAGATCGAATAGGGAGCCGGTTTTCAGAAACTTCGGCGAGAAGCCGGCGAACGGTCCGAAGAGCAGCGATTTCTTGTTGTCGATAAACCTCGTGTCCAGATGGGGAACGGACATCGGAGGCGCGCCGACTTTGGCTTTGCCGTACACTTTGGCGTGATGCTGTTCAACGATGTCCGGATTCGTGCACACCATGAACAGGCCGCTGACCGGGAAGCCGCCGATGCCTCTGCCTTCCGGTATGCCCGACTTCTGCAGCAGATGCAGGCTTCCGCCCCCGCCGCCGATAAAGACGAATTTCGCGGTATGACGTTCGACGGAGCCGCCGTCGAGGTTCCGCACCTTCAGCTCCCAGGAGCCGTCGTCGGTCCGTTTCATATTATCGACGCTGTGCTTGTAATTTATGCCGACGCCCTGGCTCTTCAAGTGGCCGAACAGCATGCGCGTCAGAGCGCCGAAGTTGACGTCCGTTCCCGAATCGATCTTGGTGGCCGCAATCGGCTCGTTCGTCTTCCGGTCCGTCATAATGAGCGGAATCCATTCCGCCAGCTTGGCCGGATCGTCCGAATACTCCATTCCCTGGAACAGCGGATTGCCCGTGAGCGCTTCGAAGCGCTTTTTCAGAAAGGCGACGTCCTTCTCCCCCTGCACCATGCTCATATGAGGCAGCGGCATAATGAATTCGTGGGGGTTGCGAATCAGATCGCGGTTGACGAGATAAGACCAGAACTGCCTCGAAACCTGAAACTGTTCGTTAATGCTGACGGCTTTGCTAATGTCGATCGACCCGTCCGGCTTCTCCACGGTATAGTTCAACTCGCACAGCGCGGCATGGCCCGTTCCCGCATTGTTCCACTCGTTCGAGCTTTCCTCTCCCGCGCTCGCCAGCTTCTCGAACACCGTGATTTTCCATTCCGGAACCAGCTCCTTCAGGAGCGTGCCCAAAGTCGCGCTCATAATGCCGGCCCCGATCAGAATAACGTCTGTCTGGGTTTGTCTGTCGCTCATGCTTCTCATTCCTTACCTGCTATAGTGTAAAAAGTCTAAACGCTCCCGCCCGCTTATGAACACAGCAAGCCAAGGCGCGTTGTCTTTACGCACCTTTTCCGGATCCATTCTTTTAGCTTATCGCGATTCGTGATAGACTAATTTATTTACTTTCTATTATATGATAGTTGCATGCGAGTTGAAAGCCGGAAAATTCATCATGGGCCTCCCGTTCCGGGCGATACGGCGAGGAATTCTCCATTAAACGCTTGGAATACTTGAGAAAAAGCGTCCCTCCGGCTCCGCTATCGTTTCTTTCTATCGAGTCGATAAATCTTGTATATCAATCGTGTGGACCGGCCGGCAGACCGGCGCGAAAAAGAGTCCGATCGAGGGCGAAGCGGCGCCTCGGCGGTCGCGGGAAAACGAAAGGAGCCGCCTCCCAAGCAAGGTCACACCGGATTATCGGGGGACAAGAACATCCGCGGATAATCGCTGGGTACGACTTGGCTTGCTTAAGAGACAGCTCCTTGCAAACGCGCCGCCGGATTTCCGGATCAGAACGGACGGCTTAAAGACTGGTCGGCCGCGCCTCCCGCTGCGCTTCCTCCCTTGCCCTCCAGCTCTCGCCGAGACGTCTGTAGGAGAAGCGCATGATCGGAATGACGGCGAAGAAGATGAACCAGGTTCGAAACAGCTGGTAGAGCGTGACGGTCGCAATGTCGGCGTGAACCTCCTTGCCGATAAAGCCCATCTGATCCATCCCGCCCGGAGCCATGCTCAGGAACGCGGTCGCGTGAGAGATCGGATGAAGCTCTGCCAGAAGGAAGCTCAGTCCCGCCGCTCCTCCGAGCAGCAGCACGCCGCTCAGAAGGGCGAGGACGGCGAACTTGAGCTTATGCTCCAGCTTCTCCGGCTGCAGCAGCAGGCCGACGTAGGTGCCGATCAGCACCTGGGCCACGTCGAGCAGGCCGTTCGGCAGAACCGGACCCGGGACGCCCGACAGATGGAGCGCGGCGGTAATGATCATCGGGCCGAGCAGGTACGGGGACGGGAATTTGATTTTCACGGCCAGCAGAGAGATGCCGACGCATGCCGCGGCGTACAGCACAATATCCGGGAACAAGCCGCCCCAGGTGGCGGAGACCGCGTCCGCCGCGGCGTCGATCTCGTGCCTGACGCCTCCGAACAACGGACTGAACACCAGAAGAGGCACGCAGAAAATAATCATCATCAGCCGGGACACCTGCAGGAAGACGACAACGGTCATGTCGATGCCCCGCGTCTCCTGCGCGAGGAGGATCATCTGCGACAAGCCGCCCGGAATGCTGCCCATTAGCGTCGTCCGGTAAGGCAGTCCGGACAGCCGCGACGTCATCCAGGCGATCACCGCGCACAGCAGCATGAGCAGCACGGACATCAGCAGCATGGTCGGCAGCTGGCGTCCCATCTCCGCGAGAATCGGCTTCGTGAACGAGAGGCCGAGAGAATATCCGATTACGATCATGGCGAAATAACGCAGCGCCTTCGGCCATTCCGGCTTCACCCGGCGAAAAAAACGCGTCCCCACGAAGACGAAGACCATCGGGCCGAGCAGCCACGCCACCGGCATCTGGACGGCCGAGAAGAGCGCCCCGCCGGCCAACGCCAGCAGGAGCGTAAAGAGAAAGCCGATCAAACCCGGCCCGTCAGGTACGCGATGCGCTGCCCGAAGTCTCCCCGCCACAGACCGCCGTGGAAACAGATCACGGCTTCGACGTCGAACGACCCGAGCCGGCTCAGCGACCGCATCGCCAGCTCCAGATCCGGCGTATTCGCCGGACGCGGCCCCTGCAGCTCTCCGTTCTCGACGACCATCGCGTCCGCCGCGATCAGCGTCTTGCTCGGCCGATGGTAGAAGCTGACGTGGCCCGGCGTATGTCCGGGCGTATGGATCACCGTCAGTCCTCCCCCGTAAGGCAGCGTCTCCCCGTCTGCCAGCAGCCGGGTGACGTTCGGCCGGGTCGGACGCAGGAACGCGTTCTCGAACGGAACGCGAACCGCATCCGGCAGAGCTCCGAGCATCGCCGCCGCCCGCTCCGGAGAGAACTTGATCATCGGCGCCTTGCCGTCGATCGCATCCCGGTCGCCTTCGTGCGCGTACACCTCGAACGGCTCGGCGCCGTCCGGCAAGGCCGCCAGAAACCCGGGCAAGCCTCCCACGTGATCGATATCCTGATGAGTCAGCAGAATCGCCTCCAACGGTTCGGGGATTCCGGCTTCCTTGGACAGCCCGTCGATCTCGCCGGCCATGCCGGGCATCCCCGTATCGATCAATACCCGCGACCGATCGTCGTATACGACCGTCGGACAGACCGTCATCGTGCGGTCGCCCAGCTTCGCGGTGACTTCCAGCATCTCGATCCCTTCCGCAATTTTCACCTCACGCCGCGCCCGGAACGAGCCGGGCCGCGGCCCACCTCCCTTGAATGCAGGATAAAACCAATGAGTTCATTCTAGAACCGATAAGTTTTGTTGTCAACATCCAACCCGTTGACCTGGCTTCCCGCCCATGTCAAGATAAGGAAGAGGTGATCCCCATTGGAGGATTCGAAAAAAGGCAAAGTTCTCGACGTAGCCATGGACTTGTTCCGCAAGAAAGGCTATGCCTCCGCGTCGATGCAGGACATCGCCGAAGCCTGCGGCATGGCCAAGGCCAGCATCTATAAATTGTTCGAGTCCAAGGAGGCTCTCTTCACGGAGGCGTTCGTCTCCTGCCACCGGACTCTGCTCGAGAAGGCGGCGGAGCTGGACCGCTCTTCCCGGCTGCTCGGTCTGTCCCCGGAAGAGAAGCTGCGCCGGAGAATCGAGTTTCAATTGCATTATTCCGTGGAAAACCATCTGTTCATGATCGATTTCAAAGATCTCCCGATCAAGGAGAACGACGACTTCCGGCTGGCCTGGCAGAAAAAGAAAAACGGCATGCTGACCTGGTACAGGGAAATGATGCTCGAGGTGTTCGGCGAACGGATCGAGCCGTACTGCTGGGACGTCGTGGCGATCTATCGGGGCATCTTCAACATTTACTTAAGCTTCGTCATTCAGAAGGCCGTCTCGACGCCCCTCTCCGAATTGGCGGCCTTTATCGTGGACCGGATGAATGCGGTCGTGCAGGATTTGCTCCGCCAATCGCCGCGGCCGATCATTACGGACACGGTCGCTTATGTCAACGCGCTGAATCCCAGCGACGACCTGGCCCGGCGTGAAACCGCGCTCGAGCTGCTCCGGACGATGGAGCTCGGCGTTCCTTCGCTCGGTCTGCCGGAGGCCGCACGCGAAGAGATCGCGGAGGTCGTCGGCCTGCTGCGGGCGGAGATTGCGAAGGACGAGCCGAAGGACGCGCTGGTTCGCGTGCTCGTCTCGTACCTCGAGGCCGTGCCGGAGCTGCGATCGGGGCTGCGCCAGCTTCTTTGGCTATACTCGAACTCTCCCATGTAAACCGCCGGAAAAGGTGCGATAATGAACGGGAGAATGAAGAAGCGAGGTGTCGAAAATGAAACCTGCCGTTCGCAAGCTGCGTCACCCGGATGATTATGCGGCCGTGGCGTCGATTCTTAACTTCGTCTGGCCGGAACCGACGACCGGCGAGAGGCTGCGTGAGGAGGAAGAGAAAATTCCTCCCGGCCAGCTGCACTATGACGATGACGGCAAGCTCGGAGGGTGGGATCGCCCGAAGTGGGTCGTCGAGGACGAAGCCGGACGCGTCGTCGCTTACGCGATCGCCTGGAGAGCGCCCTGGACCGAGCCCGGCACGCTGCATCACAGCGTCGTCGTGCACCCGGAAGCCAGAGGCCGAGGCATCGGCAGAGATCTGTACGCCGTTCTTCTCGGCTGGGCCTTGGAGGTTCGCGCCTCGCGTCTGGTCGATTTCATCAAGGAATCGGACGAGGCATCGCTCGCCTTCGCGGAGCGCCGCGGATACGTCAAGGAGCGCCGCATGTTCGAATCCGTGCTGGAGCTGGATCGGTACGAGGCCGACGCGGGGCTGGCCGCTTCGATCGGCGAGGCGGAAAGGTCCGGAATCCGGTTCGTCACGCTGGCGGACGAGCCGGGGGAAGCGAGCGAGAGGAAGCTGCACGAGCTTTATCGCGTCACGCATCCGGACATCCCGGGCTACACCGGGGACTTTCCCTGGTTCGAGGAATGGAAAAAGTGGTCGATCGACGTGCCCGGCGCACGCCCCGAATGGTTCCATATCGCCAAGGACGGCGACCGTTACGTCGGCGTTGCCGCATTGGTGCGCAACGAGCAAACGGAGGCGCTCTATCATGAATATACCGGGGTATTGCCGGAGTATCGCGGACGCCGTATCGCGCTTGCCTTGAAGCTGCTCGGGATTCGCTCCGCGCAAGCGGCCGGCACGCCCTACCTGCGAACCCACAACGACTCCGCGAACGCCCCGATGCTGCGGATCAACCGCGATCTGCTCGGCTTCCGGGCCGAGCCGGGCAGCTGCAAAATGGTTCGCGAGCTCGACGGCGCCTGAGACGAATCCTCCGAATGCCCGGTTGCGACGATGGAGGACCGATGATTATAGCGGGGCGATCGCCGTCGCTGTTCAGAAAATGTTGAGTCGGTTGCGCTAAAATAGACGACACACAGTGACTGAACCGACGGAGTGAAGCCCCATGCAGAAAAACATCCTGGACGAAATGCGCAAATTCGACCACGACGACGATCGGAGATATCAGCTGCTGCTGCGCTATCTCCGGCTCGTCGACCTGGAGAAAAAGCAGCGCGGCTTCCTTCGGAGGCTTAAACGAAAATGGCAGGCCCATCTGTCCCATCCCACTCCGCCGAAGCGGAAGTAAATCGAAACGTCTCCCGCTGCCGCTCCCATCGAACAACCCTCTGCTCCTGGCTTAAAACCCCGGACTACGACGAGCGGCGGCTCCCTCGCTCCCCCCGGCCGATTGCATAATCCCGCACACAATTCCGATAGAAATGCTCCTTAACCCGAAGCGCCGCCTGATTTATGATCAGGATGCAACCCCAACAACGCATCGCGAAGGAGGAACGCCCTATGAATTGATATCGCTTACATTAGATAAAGATGAAAAAATTTCTTGGAAGGAGCGGATGGGAAAAGCAGCTTAGAGCAGCGAATCGAGAATTCCCCATTTCGAAAGGAGAATGAAGATGATGAAGAGGCACGGGCGAATCGTCGCTTGGGTCTGCATGATGACGCTCGTCTTGGGAACTTTCCTGTCCTCCGTCGGGGCTCCCGCTTACGTTCAGGCGGCCGGAGGCCCGAATTTGGCCGCGGGCAAACCCGCGTCGGAATCCGGTCATGCCGACGTCTACGGCGCGTCCAACGTCACGGACGGCAATTCGGCCACGTATTGGGAAAGCGTCAATAATTCTTTCCCGCAATGGGTTCAAGTCGATCTCGGCAGCGCGGTCTCGATCGACCAGGTCGTCCTGAAGCTGCCGTCCGGATGGGAAAGCCGGACGCAGACGCTGGCCGTTCAGGGAAGCACGAACGGCACCGCGTTCTCCGATCTCAAACCGTCGGCCAACTATACGTTTAATCCAAGCGCGGGGAATACGGCAACGATCGATTTCGCTCCCGCCAGCGCGCGTTACGTACGGGTGGTCGTCACCGCCAATACGGAGTGGCCCGCCGGGCAATTGTCCGAGCTCGAGGTCTACGGAGCCGCTCCGGCGGGGCCCGCGGTCATTCCGGGCAAGATCGAAGCCGAAAGCTACAGCGCCATGAACGGGATCCAGACCGAACCGACATCGGATGCCGGCGGCGGGCTTAACGTCGGATGGATCCATGTCGGGGATTGGCTGGATTACAGCGTGAACGTGCAAGCCGCGGGCGCGTACACCGTCGAATACCGGGTGGCCAGCAACGGCACCAACGGCCAGCTCCAGCTGCAATCCGGCGGAACGACGCTGGCCACGACGGCCGTGCCGAACACCGGCGGCTGGCAAAGCTGGCAGACGATCACCGCGAACGTCACGCTGGCCGCAGGACCGCAGACGCTGCGGATCTATGCCAGCGGCTATGACTTCAATATCAACTGGATCAATTTCACGCCGGGCGGCTCCGCGGATACCCAGGCTCCTACGGCGCCGGGCAGCCTGGCTTATGCGCAGATTTCGCCGGGCTCGATCCAGTTGACCTGGAACGCCTCGACCGATAACGTCGCGGTGACCGGTTACGACATCTACGCCAACGGGCAGCTGCGCGGCAGCGTGAACGGGACTACTCTCTCCTACACGGACACGCAGCCCTCCAGCACGACGGTCACCTACTACGTCGTCGCCAAGGATGCCGCAGGCAACGTCTCCGCGCCAAGCAACTCCGTAACAAGGAACGGCTCCGGCGGCGGCAACGACACGAACCTGGCCCTCGGCAAGCCGATCGAGGCTTCCTCTTCGACCTATATTTTCACGGCCGAGAATGCCAACGATAACGACACGAGCACTTACTGGGAAGGCAACGGCCATCCCAGCACGCTTACCGTGAATCTCGGGGCGAACGCCAACGTTACGTCCGTCGTAGTCAAGCTGAACCCGGGCGGCGCATGGGCGACGCGCACCCAGACGATTCAGGTGCTGGGACACGACCAGAACTCCTCGACCTTCGGGAATCTGGTGTCCGCGGCTTCCTATACGTTTAACCCGGCCACGCAGAACACCGTTACGATTCCGGTAAACGCGACCGCGAGCAGCTTGCAGCTCCGGTTCACGGCCAACTCCGGCGCCCCGGGTGGGCAAGTCGCGGAGTTCCAGATTCTGGGCACCATGGCGCCGAATCCGGACCTGACGATCACCGGAGCGACGTGGTCCCCGGCTTCTCCCGTGGAGACCAACGCGATCACGCTTAGCGCCACCGTCCGCAACGCCGGTTCGGTCGCCTCTCCGGCCACAAGCGTCAATTTCTATCTCGGCAGCACCCTTGTCGGCACGGCTTCCGTAGGCACGCTCGCGGCGGGAGCGTCGACGACCGTCTCGGCCAATATCGGGCCGAAGGACGCCGGCTCTTATTCCGTGACCGCCGTAGTGGACGAGAGCAATACGGTCGTCGAGACGGACAATTCGAACAACAGCTACACTGCCTCTTCTCCGCTGGTCGTCGGTCAGGTGCAAAGCTCCGACCTGATCGCAACCGCCTCGTGGACGCCCGGAAATCCGAGCGCGGGCAATACCGTCACGTTTACGGTTAACGTGAAGAACCAGGGGAATATCGCTTCGGCGGGCGGCGCCCACGGCATTACGCTCGTGCTGAAGAACGCGGCGGGAGCCACTCTGCAGACGTTCACCGGCTCGTACAACGGGGCATTGGCCGCGGGAGCGTCGGCCAACGTCGTTCTGGGCACGTGGACGGCGGTTAACGGAAGCTATACGGTGACGGCCACGGTCGCGGCGGACGCGAACGAAGTCGCCATCAAGCAGGCCAACAATACGAGCACGTCGAGCCTGTATTCGGGCCGCGGAGCCAACATGCCGTTCACCATTCTGGAGGCGGAGGCTTCCTCCAACAGCACCAACGGCACGAGACTCGCTCCGAACTTCACGCCCGGCGACTTTGCGGGCGAAGCTTCCGGACGTTCGGCCGTCTACTTGGACGCGAACGGCGAATACGTGGAATTCACCCTGACGGCGCCGGCGAACGCGTTCGTCCTTCGCAACGCCGTGGCGGAGAACACAACCGGCACAATCAGCATTTACGCCGACGGGGTGGATAAAGGCAACTTTACCGTCACGTCCAAATTTTCTTATGTCTACGCGACTCCTACGACGCTCGGCGAGCTCGGATACAACAATTCCGGCTCCAAGGCTTACTGGCTGTACGAGGATTCGCAGTTGATGCTCGACCAGGTATATCCGGCGGGAACCAAAATCCGGATTCAGAAGGACGCCGGAGACGTTCCCTGGATCTACGTGGACATGATCGAGACGGAGAACGTCGCTCCGCCCGCATCGAATCCCGATCCGAGCAAATACGTGGAAGTGTCGGCCAGCAAATCGATCGAGCAAGCGCTGAACGAATTCCGTCAGGACTCGTCCAAGAAGGGGATTTTCATTCCCGCCGGCGAGTGGACGATTACGTCCAAAATCTTCCTGTACGGACGGGCCACCGAAATTATCGGCGCGGGACCTTGGCATACCAAGCTGATGGCGCCGCAGAACCAGACGAACAACGACGTCGGCTTCAACATCTCGTCCGCGGCCAACGGCTCGACGATCAAGAACTTGTCCGCATGGGGCAACTACATCTACAGGCAGGACGGTCCCGGCAAGTTCATCGACGGCAACGGCATGCAGAACGTGACGATCGAGAACGTCTGGGCCGAGCATTTTATTTGCCTGTACTGGGGCGTGAACTCCTCGTACAATACTTTCAAGAACAACCGGATTAAAAACATGTTCGCGGACGGCATCAATATGACGAACGGCTCGTCCCACAACGTCATCGACAACAACTACGCCCGCGCTACGGGAGACGACTCGTTCGCCCTGTTCAGCGCCATCGACGCCGGCGGCTCCTACAACGTGGGCAACAAGTACACGAACCTGACCGCCACCAACGTCCGGCGCGCGGCCGCCTTCGCCGTCTACGGCGGCCAAGACAACCTGTTCCAGAACCTGTACGGCGCGGACACGCTGACGTATCCCGGCGTAACCGTGAGCAGCCTGAGCTTCGGGTATAACACGCTCGGCTTCGGCACGCTCGATACGGTCATCGACGGCGTTACGCTGGATCGCACGGGCGGAGATTTCTGGACCAGCGTCGGCGCCGACGACAAAATCAACGATTACCAGAACTTCGGCGCGATCTGGTTCTTCGGCGGAGACCGGGACTTCAAGAACATTGTCGTCAAGAACGTCGACATCAACAACCCGGTGTATTTCGGACTGATGTTCCAATCCAAGTCTCCGGAAAATCTGTCGATGCAGAACATCCGTCTGGAGAATATCACGATCAACAATCCGTCCCGCTACGGCATCAAGCTCGTCGCCAAAGCGGAGAACGGGCAAGGGCCGGTCATCGGCTCGGCAAGCTTCACCAACGTAAAGGTGAACAACCCCGGCGTTACGGCGATCTACGGCGAGAATAAGAGTCCGAACTTCACCGTCAACCGGGTATCGGGCAACAACTGGTAAAATTGTATCCGAGCATTGCAAGAAGCCCCTGCCGCCTTCTTCGGGCGGCAGGGGCTTCTATTTGCGTTGGCGTCTTAAAGCGGCGGAGTCCTGCCGAATTGGGCCCAGCCTTCCTTGGAAGGGCCGTATACCGCGGGAATGGGCAGTCCCGCCTGACGCATCAGCACGGTCGCCTGTCCCCGATGATGGACGATGTGCTTGATCAGCCCCATCAGAATCATCGCATTCGTCTCCGTTCTCCCGAACGCCTGCTGCGTCTGCTTCGGCGAATCGTCCGTCCAATGCTTCCCGAGCGATTCGGCCGCCTCCGCGGCGACCGTCCGGAAGGTATCCGCGATCTCGCGCGCGGACGGCACCTCGTCCGGATCGCGCACTCCGGCCGTCGGGACGCCGAATTCCGTCAAGTACTCCGGGATATTCGCCACCAAATGCCACGCGATTCGGCCCAGCGTACGCCCTTCCGAATACACTTGCTGTCCCAGCGCCTCGTCCGTCAGCCCATCCAGAACCCTTTGAGTCAATGCCGCCTCTTTGTTCCATTCGACAATAAAATCTTCAACCGTAACATACATTCTGCCATCCTCCTTCAAGACGTTAGCTTGTCCTAAACCCATCTTAACCGGAGATAGTGACACATTCTGTCATAGTTGCGAAGATTCTTATGCCGACGTTGCCGAATGCCGATCAGAGCGACGCAGTCGTCTGGCGCAGCAGCGACGACAATTCGGCGCTGTCCGGAGCTTGCCCTTGGCGAAGCTTGATCGTCTTTCTTTCCGGCGGCCCTGCGAACCGGTCTTCCGGCAGCTCCAGCCCCGACGCGTTAAACAGCGTGAAGCTCACCGCGTCCTTCGAAGGCGAAATCACGGCGGCGTATTTCCCGTTCTTGAGGAAGTGGGGCTTCTTATACTGAATGCGTTCCTGGACGCCGTCTACGGCCTCGTGAACGATGGCTCGCAAGGCGGCCGACAGCTCGATCTGCCAAGGTTCCTTCAAGGATTCGATAAATTCGGTCACTTCCGGGTTCATGTTCATTTCTCCTTTGGTTGTCCTTGTTCTACGCTCTCCTCAACATCCCGAGCTGAAACGCCAGATCGCTCTCCATCCCGGCATTCCGCATGCCTTCCGAACCGTCTGCCAGCTCGCGCAGCTCGACCTCCACCGGGCCGCATCCCGCGGGAGCCGCAAGCCGGCGCGCCCAGCCGAGCGCCTCTTCCATCGTCCCGGCTTCGATGACCATATATTCCGCCAGCAGCCCGGAATCCGCCGGGAAAGGACCGCACTCCGTCTCGGGTTCCCCTTCCGGCGAATACGCCAAGCGAATTCCGCCGGAGCTCGGCAGCAGCCGTTCCGCGGCCAGCAGCACCCCCGCCTCGGTCATGGAAGCCAGATTCGCTTCCTTGGCCAAACGATATTCCGGGCTCTGCGGGACGCCCGCTTCCGAACGGCCCGTCGCTTTGACCAGCAGCATAAACCGCATACTGGATTCCTCCCTTCTCTCTTACGACGAACGGGAATTCGATAATCGACATACGCCCTCGAAAATCAATCGGAGGAACGGGAATCGCACTCCGCCGCCCGTCCGCGCAGCAGCTCTTGCTCGCGGGCATTGCGGGTCATCGCCGCCGCCCGCTCGAATTCGGCGCGCGCTTCTTCGTACCTTCCCAGCTTCTTCAGCAGCTCTCCGCGAACGCTGGGAAGCAGGTGATAGTTCCGCAGAGCGGGCGAGCCGGCAATCTCGTCGACGATCCGAAGCCCGTAGGCGGGACCGAAAGCCATCGCCACCGCCACGCCCCGGTTCAGCTCGACGACCGGTGAGGGCGTCGCCCGGGACAGCGCCTCGTACAGAGCGGCGATGCGAATCCAATTGGTTGCCTCCGCCGTCGGCGCTTCGGCATGACACGCCGCGATAGAGGCTTGAAGCGCATAGGGGCCGAGCGGGCTGCCCAGCTTGCGGCATCTCTCCAGCGCGGCGAGCCCGCGTCGTATCAACAGCCTGTCCCACTGCGCGCGGTCCTGATCCAGGAGCAGAATCGGCTCGCCTTGCGCCCCCACTCTTGTTCTGAGCCGGGAAGCCTGGATTTCCATTAACGCGACCAGCCCGTGAACCTCCGGCTCCCGGGGCGCAAGCTCCGCCAGAATACGGCCGAGCCTTAACGCCTCCTGGCATAGCAGAGGCCTCACCCAGTGCTCTCCCGAGGTGGCCGCGTATCCTTCGTTAAACAATAGATAGACGACTTCAAGCACCGCGGACAGCCGTTCCGCCAGCTCGGCGCCCGCGGAAATCTCGAACGAGCTTCTCTCGGCGTTCAGCGTTTTTTTGGCTCGCACGATTCGTTGGGCGACGGTCGCCTCGGAGGTCAGAAAAGAGCGGGCGATCTCTTCGGTCGTCAGCCCGCACAGCAGCCGCAGCGTCAGGGCGACCCGCGCCTCCCGGGACAGCGCCGGATGGCAGGTCGTGAAGACGAGGCGAAGAAGGTCGTCTCCGACCTCCTCGCCCGCCTTGTCGTCTTCCGCGAGCGACTCCGAAGCGCGGGCGATCTCCGCATACTTGTCGTCCCGCCGTTTGGTCCTGCGCATCCAATCGATCGCGCGCCGCTTCGCCGCCGTCATCAGCCAGGCGCCCGGATTGTCCGGTATCCCCGACTCCGGCCAACGCTCCAGAGCGATGACCAGCGCGTCCTGCGCGAGGTCCTCGGCGAGCTCCACGTTCCGGACCATCCGCGTTAATGCCGCGATCAGCTTGGCGGACTCGATTCGCCAGATCGCTTCGACGGTTCGATGGACCGCCGGGCGGTTCACGGCCGCTTGCGCTCGTCGAGCTGCTTGCGCAGAGCCTCCTGACCGGCCAACGCCTCCGGCTCGCTGGTCAGCTCATGGGGCTCGAACACCTGCCTGAGCTCGATCTCCCCCTGGCCGAAGCCGTGGGGGTCCGGCATGCGGAGCGCCCATTCGATCGCCTCTTCCCGCGATTTCACTTCGATCAGCGTATATCCGGCGATGATTTCCTTGGCTTCCGTGAAGGGACCGTCCATCATTTTCGGCTTGCCGCCCGGCTCGGGATAAGAGATCCGAATTCCCGCGGAAGTGGGCAGCAGACCGTCCGCCGCGAGCAGAACGCCGGCTCTGACCAGCTCCTCGTTGTATTTCCGCATCGCCTCGAGCAGCTCCGGGCCGGGAGGCGTTCCCGCTTCCGAATCCGTCGTTCCTTTAACGATCATCATAAACCGCATAATCTTATCCTCCTAAAATGAAATGAAGTTGAAAATCCAAGCTTGCGCGTCCATCACCCTCAGGCGCCGGCAGAGCGGCCTTCCCGGTCGCTCAGGAAAAAAGCCGTCAGCTCCGGAGCGATTCGTCTGGCGTCCAGCTTCTTGGTGTGGCCGAGCCCCCGCTTGCTCGCAAGCCGCGCATTCGGCAGCACGGCCGACAGAGCTTGAGCGGCGCGGCGCAGCGATGCCGGACTCTCCGTGCCTTCGAGGACAAGCGTCGGCATCGCGGCTCCGCTCCAAAGCTTGCCGTCGAGCGGACGGCCCGCGATGTGCCCTTCAAGCAGCTTCGCATCGTACGGGAGCGTATGGGCAACGGCCTTTAATCTGTCCCAGGTTCCCGGCATTAGCCGGAGCATGAAAGGAACGAAAGCGGGAGCGCCCATACCCTTGGTCATGAAGTAACGGATGGCGTCCTCCCTGCGGTCCTCGGCGATCCTCTCGCTCACTTGCCGGACGAAGTCCGCCGGCGGCCTGGGATCGTTCGGGCTCACGATGAACGGCGGTTCGTGCAGAGCCAGCCTGGAGATCGGCGCTCCCCTGGCCGCGGCTTGAAGCGCAAGCACGGCGCCGGAAGATAAGCCGTACACGCAAGCTTCGCCTCCCGCTTCTTCGATCAGCGCCTGCAGATCCTCGATCTCGCGGTCCGTCGAGTAGGACAAGCCGTCTCCGCTATCGCCGCGTCCGCGCCGGTCGTAATTGTAGACTGTAAATCTCTCCGCCAGGCAGGACGCCAGCTGCGTCATTCCGGGAAAATTGCGATAGCTGAACGCGCCTCCCGTCAGAATAAGCGCCGGCCCTTGCCCGGACCTGTCGTAAGCGATTTTCGTGCCGTCCTTGGAAGTTACCGTCCGCATCCGCATTCTCCTTTGTTTTTTGTCCTTCTATTTATAACGACGAATCGGATTCGTCCCAATCGACATTTCAGTCAAAAAGAATTCTAAAATACGAATTGCGCCCATCTTACCAAACGAAAGGGGATAAGTCTATCTGCCGTGGAGCCGCGTCGAGGCTGTGAATCCGGCGTGCGTTTTCGTTAAAATTTCCTCATTCTTATCAGAAAAGGAAGCTGCGGTGTACGGACAAATCCGCTCCCTTTCGCGTTTTTTCCGCCAATCGGCCTCCTGGCCGGCTCTCATCATCCTCTATCTGCCAGACGGACGGCCGGCGATTTTATCGTATGATGTTCCGAAGGAAGGAGAGGTTATCGTGCAGTACAAACGTTGGACTCTATCTTTGACACTTCTATTGATATTTGTTTGGGCTTGGCCGGCCGGAGGCGCGTCCGCGCAGGCGCCCGGCGCCACGACGATCTACGTCAACGGTCAGCCGGTCTCGACGACCGCGATCGTGCAGAACGGCTATCAGCTCGTCCCGGCATCCTGGTTTCGCGGGCTGAACGTCTCGGTCGCCTGGGACGAACGTTATCGTTCCGCGGTCGTCTCGGCAGCGCCGATCCGGATCAGCTTTCCCTCGGGGGAGCGCCACACCGATTATTTGCGGACCGGGGACACGAGCTGGACTCGGGATCAACTGGATACGCGCACGACGCTGATCGGCGGAACCGCGTACGTGCCGCTGGCCTATACGGCGAGAAAGCTCGGCTTCGGCGTTCAATACGATGCGCGGAAAGGCGCTGCGACGATTACTACGGGAGAAGGAGCGGTCTTCGCGCTGGCCCAGCAGAAGCGGCAGCCGTCGGGGGACGAGCTTCTCTGGCTGTACCGGATTACGGAGGCGGAGGCGGGAAGCGAAAGCTATGCGGGCAAAGTCGCCGTTGCGGCGTCGATTCTGAACCGTGTCGCCCATCCCGACTGGCCGGCTACGATTATCGACACGATTTTTCAAGTCGAATACTATAACGGCAAAGCCTACTATCAATATTCTCCGGTGCTGGACAAGCGCATCTATTCGGTGACGCCGAGCCAGGAGACGAAACGCGCCGTACAGGACGCCCTGAACGGCTCCGATCCGGGGCGCGGGGCCATCGTCTTCTACAATCCGCAGAAAACGGACAACGCCTGGGTGAGAAGTCGTCCGGTAACCGTACAGATCGGCAATCACGTATTCGCAAAATAATAAAGAGCGCCGAAGCGCTCCCGCATGAACCCGGCGGACCGCGCAGCAATCGAAGCGGTCCGCCGTTTCGCATGTCCGTGGGCTGCGAAGCCGCGAGCATTTTTGCTTGCGTTTTTTTTGCGGAGATGATTCCGATTCGTGTACAAATAAGTCTGATCCATTCGCTCGCCTCCGTTCACCGGTGCTGTTGGAGCGCCAGATATGCGAGGTTTCCAGGAGCCCCCGTCTCTCATCTGGCATGCCACACTGGAGCGCCGTCACACGATTTTTCTAACTCCTCTTTCCTGATTTCCTGCGCCTCATTCCCGAGCCAAATTCGAGCCAGTGTACGACATTGGGAGGATTCTGTCTGTGTCGTGAGAGAGAGCATGTGTATGATGTTGGGACAAACCCGTGTATGTCGCTGAGGCGAGCAAGTGGATGACATTGGGATGAGCCCGTGTATGGTGTTGGGACGAGCAGGTGTATGGCGTTGGACCGAACCGAACCAATGTATGGCGTTGGGCGAATTGGTGCCTTCCTTCTCTGATTCTTCTCTAAATTATTGGCCCGTGCGGCCCGGACGACAGACTGTATGACGTTGCGGGTGTTGTGCAGCTTTCCTCTTAGCGGGATGGGTGCTTGTTCGGAGGGATTTAGCTAGTTTGTCGGCTATTACGGTCAGACGGCGGCTTTAGGAGGGGGAAGTAACTGGTCTGGTGGGCAGCAGCGGCGCCAGATGGAGCTTTTCGCGCGGGGATAAGCGATTCTGTAGAACATCTCGGCCCGATCCGAGGCTATTCGCGCGGGGATAATCGATTTCTTAGAACATCCCAGCCCAATCCGAGGCTATTCGCGCGAGGATAATCGATTCTGTAGAACATCTCGGCCCAATCCGAGGCTTTTCGCGCGGGGATAATCGATTTCTTAGAACATCTCGGCCCGATCCGAGGCTATTCGCGCGGAAATAATCGATTCTGTAGAACATCTCGGCCCAATCCGGGGCTTTTTGCGTGGGAATAATCGATTCTGTAGAACATCTCGGCCCGGTTTCTCAGTCTGGCGGCCCTCTCGCCCCCTTCCCTCCCTTTCACCCAAATCCGATTAACGAGAATGAAGGTTCACTGCATGCGAATTTGACTAATAACTCAAGCATAAACGCCCACGGTGTCGCTAAGACGGGGAATGGGGTGCTGCCTGACAGCATGCGCATCTGAATCGTCAAAAAAAGCCCGCCATCGATAACGAATGCGGGCGCGAGAAAACGGGGCATCGGATCAATCCGGCTTGTATTTTTTCTTCAGGGTATCGGAAGCGACTCCCCCTCCGATCATGAGAACGAGGGGGCCGAAGTTCCATAGGAACGACCCGCCGAGCAGCGTTATATCCATCGACGCGAATTTGTTCAGAAGGAGGACGGCGAGCTTGATGACGAGCAGGACGGCGCCTGCCAGAAACAGGACGTCAACGGTAAATTTCAGTCTCGGATAGGCCAGTCGTCTGCTTTCCTGAATCACTTTTTTCGTCAACTCCTCATCACTCCTTAATAGCTCGTCGATGGTCACACCGAACAGATCGCTTATTTTAATAATGATCTCGATGCCGGGATAATTTTGACCGTTCTCCCATTTCGAGACCGATTGCCGGCTGACATACAGCTTCGCGGCCAGCTCCTCCTGCGACCAGCCCATCTTGCTTCTCTCCGTCTTTAGCTTCTCGCCGAATATCATCGCAGCAGCAGCCTCTCTGTCGTTTGATAAGCCCATATTGATTCAGAAGCGCCCGAAAGTAAAGCGAGCTCTGGTTGCGCAAGGCCCGCAACCTCCGGTTGCAAGGTGCCGATCGGGCACACTCCTGCGCGGTTCGCTTTGGCTTCGGCCAGTCCGTTCTCCCAAAAATGGGGCTATCCCATAAGCGGGGCTGCTTGAGATGATCGATAACAAAATAGGGGTATGCACCTCCTGAAAAATGCCTCATACGCTCCTGAATCTCCTTGTAACGGGTTTACTATTCCCATTTCAAGAGCGTATAGCATCGGAAGGAGGTACATACCCCTTGCACCTTGTTCATCGACTATCTTTCAGAGCAACGCGATTCGCTTAAGGGACAACCCCATGCCGAAAAACGACGGGCTGCGGCGATGCGATACATTGCTTTCTATTTAAGCATGTGGAACACTTGCTCGACGTCCTTGTCGCCGCGCCCAGACAGGTTGACAATGAGCAGCTTGTCCCCGTCCATCGTCGGCGCAAGCTTCTTGGCGTAGGCGAGCGCATGGGCGCTCTCAAGGGCCGGAATGATTCCCTCGACGCGAGACAGCTCCCGGAACGCTTCCAGCACTTCCTCGTTCGTGACCGTCGCGTATTCGCCGCGGCCCGTTACCTTCAAGTGGCTGTGCTCCGGCCCGATGCCCGGATAGTCGAGCCCCGCCGCGATCGAATAGGTTTTTCTCGGCTGGCCTTCCTCGTCTAGCAGCACCAGGCACTTGAAGCCGTGGATGATACCCGGAACGCCCTGAGTCAAGGTCGGCGCCTGGTCGGGCTCGACGCCGATCAGACGGACGCCCGGCTCGTCGATATAGTGCGCGAACGCGCCGATCGCGTTGCTGCCGCCGCCCGCGCAGGCGATGACCGCGTCGGGAAGACGGCCTTCCTTCTCGACGATCTGCCGCTTGGACTCTTCGCTGATGATCGCCTGGAAATGCTTGACCATTGTCGGGAACGGATGCGGACCGACCGCGGAGCCGAGCAGATAGAACGTATTCCGATAGTTTTGGACCAGATCGTTCAGCGCCTCGTCGACCGCGTCCTTCAGACGCCCCTGCCCCTTGTCGACCGGAACGACGGTCGCGCCGAGCAGCTCCATCCGGAACACGTTCAGCGCCTGGCGGCGCGTATCCTCCGCTCCCATGTAAATGACGCATTCCATGTCGAACATGGCGCAGGCCGTCGCCGTAGCGACGCCGTGCTGACCCGCCCCCGTCTCGGCAATAATCCGCTTGGCGCCCATCCGCTTGGCCAGCAAAATCTGACCGATCGCGTTGTTGATTTTATGCGCCCCGGTATGGTTCAGATCCTCGCGCTTGAGGTAGATCTTGGCGCCGCCCCAGGCTTTGGTCAGCCGTTCCGCATAGGTCAGCGGGCTCTCGCGGCCAACGTATTCGCGCAAGTAGTAGCGGAGCTCCTCCTTGAATTCCGGATCGTCCTTGAATCGGTTGAATTGTTCGCTCAGATAGTTCAGCACTTCCTGCAATTCCGGCGGGACGAAGCTGCCCCCGAACTCTCCGAAATATCCCTCTTGCTGCATTTGCTGGCCCATATGCAAGCGCCTCCATCGATATGAATATGAATCGTTTTCGCTCTTATCGTACCACAAATCGCCGCGCTTGACCGTACGTCCCGCATGCTCCGGTCGAATCCCGCGACGTTTATTTCAAGGCGGGCGGCCCTAATCAAGAATCCGCATGGTATGACGGCATCGGCGGGGAAGACAGAAGCGGCCGCGGAGCGTTCCAGGCGCGATTTATCATTGACAACCCTCTCAAGGAAGATATAATGTTATTGGTAGTGATAATCATTATCAACAAAATAACATGAAAGATAAGGAAGGGTCTGCATATGACTACATCGCGCAACATCTCGTTAAAAGGGGTTATCCTTTCAGCCATACTTATGACGCTGCTCATCGGTTGTTCGAACAAGGAATCCGAATCGACGCCATCGCCTTCGTCCTCCCCGTCTCCAACCTCGAGCGCTTCGGCCAGCGTCGAATCGCCGGCGGCGGAAACGCCCGCTTCCGAGGAGCCGGCCGTCGAATATCCGATCGTAATCAAGCACGCTCTGGGCGAAGCCGTCATCGAGAGCAAGCCCGAGCGAATCGTGACCATCCAGTGGGCGAACCATGACGTGGCGCTCGCTCTCGGCGTCGTTCCCGTAGGCTTCTCGGCGGCGAACTTCGGCGTTCAGGACGGCAGCGGATTGCTGCCTTGGACGGCGGAAAAGCTCAAGGAGCTGGGCGAGACGAACCCGAACGTCTTCCAGGATACGGACGGCCTGGATTTCGAGGCGATCTCCGATGCCAACCCGGACGTTATTCTGGCCGCTTACTCCGGAATCACGCAGGAAGACTACGATCTGCTGAGCCAGATCGCTCCGGTCGTCGCTTATCCGACAGCTCCGTGGACCACGACCTGGCGCGAACAGGTAGAGCTTAACGCGACAGGCATGGGCATGCAAGCGGAGGGCGAACAGCTCATTAAAGATGTCGAGAGCATGCTCAGCGAAAAGCTGAAGGCTTATCCTCAAATTCAGGGCAAGAAGGTCGTCTGGGTTAACTTCTCGGCTCAGGATCTGTCCAAATTGCATATCTATACGCCGATCGATTCCCGCGTCGCGTTCCTGCACGAGCTTGGAATGGTCTATCCGGACAGCATTACGAGCCTGATTACCGATCCGAACAGCTATTCGCTGAGTCTGAGCGCCGAGAACGCGGAAGCTCTCTCCGACGCCGATCTGATCGTCGGCTACGGCGACGACGCCTTGTACCAAACGCTTAAAGCCGACTCCCTGCTCGGCAAAATCCCTGCAATCGAGAGAGGCTCCGTCGCGTTTATCACCAGCGATACGCCGCTGGTCGCAGCCGGAACCCCGAATCCGCTGTCGATCGCTTATACGATCGACGAATACCTGAAACTCATCGGAGGAGCTATCGACAAGATCAATGAATAGCTCTTCGGCCTCAACGGACCAACGGCAAAAACTGCATATGCCGAGAAACTTTACGACGGTTCTTGTCGTCTGTATCGTTCTGCTCGGCGTATGCGCGGTCGCCTCCCTCGTCCTTGGCTCTCGGCTGGTGAGGCTTAACGAGCTGATAGACGGTTTATTTCATGCGGACGTCGACTCCTACGGGGCGAATATCGTGCGCAAGAGAATTGCCCGAACCGTCTTCAGCCTGCTTTGCGGAGCGGCGCTCGGCGTTTCCGGGGCGCTCATGCAATCGGTCACCCGCAACCCGATTGCCGATCCGAGCATACTGGGAGTGAATACGGGCGCGGCCTTGTTTGTCGTTTCCGGAATCGCGTTCCTGAACATAAGCACCGCCAGCCAATACATTTGGCTGGCCTTGGCCGGAGCCGCGATTACCGCGGTGTTCGTCTTCGGAATCGGTTCCATGGGGCGTGGCGGTGCCACGCCCATTAAGCTTGTCCTGGCCGGAGCCGCCACCAGCGCCGCGATCTCTTCCCTGGTCTCCGCGATTCTGATTCCGCGCGCTTACGTCATGGATCAGTTCCGGTTCTGGCAGGTGGGCAGCGTCGGCTCGGGAAGCTGGGGCTCCGTCGCGACCTTCGCTCCGTTCCTGATCGCCGGAATGCTCATCGCCTTCCTGACGGCGCCGGCGCTTAACGCGCTGGCGCTGGGAGACGACGTGGCGACCGGGTTGGGCGTTCGCACGGGCGTGCTGAGATTTGTCGCGGCGCTGGCCGGCGTAGTCCTGTGCGGAGCCGCGACCGCGCTGGCCGGCCCCATCGGCTTCGTCGGGCTGCTGGCTACCCACGTCATGCGCCTGATTCTCGGGCCCGACCTGCGCTTCGTCATCCCGATGTCGGCGATATCGGGAGCCGTCATCTTAACGATATCCGATGTCATCGGCAGGCTGGTCGGCAGCCCCGGAGAGCTGGAGGTCGGCGTCGTAACGGCGTTCATAGGCGCTCCGATACTAATCATCCTTGCGATGAGATCGAAAGTGCGTTCATTATGAGAAAAGAACCTGTAGAGTGGATTAAGGCGGGCCGACGTCAAAGACGGCGCAGATGGATAGGAGTTACCGTCAGCCTTGCGGTACTCGCATGCCTTCTATGCTGCGCCATGCTGTTATTGGGCAATACGATCTATTCGGTCAAAGAGGTGATCCGCGCGCTGTCGGGGGAATCGGTCAAGGGCGTGTCTTTCGCCGTGAATACGATACGCCTGCCGAGAATGCTGGCCGGTTTGTTGGCCGGCTTCGCTTTCGGCATTGCCGGACACGTCTTCCAGACGATGCTGCGCAACCCGCTGGCGAATCCGAACGTCATCGGCATTACTTCGGGCTCGAGCGCGGCGGCGGTCTTCTGCATCACCGTGCTGCATGCGAGCGGGGCCGTCGTATCCGCCGCTTCGGTCGCCGCCGGCCTGGCCACCGTAATCGTCATGTATGTGTTGTCGAGGGGAAGAGCCTTCTCGATCGGACGGTTGATTCTTATCGGGATAGGCATCCAGGCCATGCTGGACGCCGTCATCTCCTATCTGATCCTGATCAGCTCGCAGCAGGACATTCCCGCGGCACTCAGATGGCTCGCCGGCAGCCTCAACGGCTCCCAAATGCGCGAGCTGCCGCCTCTTATTCTGTCGGTTGCGATTTTCGTCCCTGTCATCGTGATGCTGGGCAGGCGTCTGGATCTGCTGGAGCTTGGAGAGCAGGCGGCCTCTTCTCTCGGGGTGTCCACGGACAAGACCAGAATCGCGCTGATCGCCAGCTCGGTATGCATGATCGCGATCGCGACCGCGACGACCGGTCCGATCGCCTTTGTCTCCTTCCTTTCGGGACCGATCGCCAAGAGACTGGTCGGGGTCGGCTTCTCCAACGTCATTCCGGCGGGCCTTGTCGGGGTTAACCTGGTTTTGGCGGCCGATCTCATCGGACAGTTCGCTTTCGAGGTCAGATTCCCCGTAGGCATCATTACCGGATTGCTCGGAGCGCCGTATCTGATCTTCCTGCTCATCCGAATGAATCGAAAGGGAGAATTATAATGAAACCGACGCATCTTTTTCAAGCCGAACAGCTCGTTGCCGGCTATGACCGCAAGACGATCATCCACGGCGTGGACCTTGTCGTCCCCAGCCATAAAATCAGCGTCATTATCGGAGCGAACGGCTGCGGCAAGTCGACGCTTCTTAAGACGATGGCCCGGCTGATCAAGCCGATATCCGGCAAGGTTACGATCGACGGCAAGCCTATCGGCAAAATGCCTCCCAAGCAGCTTGCCCGGATTGTCGGGCTGCTGCCGCAATCCCCCATCGTTCCGGAAGGCATCTCGGTGGCGGATCTGGTCGGGCGGGGCAGGTTTCCGCACCAGACGCTGTTCAGCGGATGGACGAAAAAGGATTACGAGGCCGTAGCCGAAGCGATGACAATTATGAAGATTACCGAATTCGCCAACCACCATATCGACGAGCTGTCGGGCGGCCAGCGGCAGCGCGTCTGGATCGCCATGGCTCTGGCGCAGCAGACCGACATTTTATTCCTGGACGAACCGACGACCTTCCTGGACATCACCTACCAGGTCGAAATTCTCGATCTGCTCACGGACCTGAACCGCAAGCACGGAACGACGATCGTCATGGTCCTCCACGACATTAACCTGTCCGCGCGTTACGCGGACCATATTTTCGCGCTGTACGAAGGAAAGCTTGTGGCCGAGGGCCCGCCGTCGGAGGTCGTGACGAGCGCGTTGGTTAAAGATATTTTCGGTCTCGACTGCGCGGTGATCCAGGACCCTCTGTCGGGTTCCCCGATGGTCGTGCCCAGGGGGCGGTATCATATCGAACGCTGATCTCCGCCCCTGCCGTTCCTCTGCTGTCCGGGCCGCGACCTCCTCCTTCTCCAGCTCTTCCGCCAGATTCTCCTCGATGTATCTTGCCCTTTCCCCGCCAATTGCTGTAGAATCTTCTCGACCTCACGTCGCGAGAGAGTCGTTCTGGAACGGTTGAAGCCGCGGCGGACGCAGGAACGAATCGAACGGCGGAACGCCTGCCGGCCAGGAGAGCTGACAATGAAGCTGGAACGACTCATGACCATTACGATTCTGCTGCTTAACCGGAAGCGGATACAGGCGCAGGAATTGGCGGATCGACTCGAGGTGTCCCTGCGCACGGTGTATCGCGATCTCGAATCGCTCGGCCAGGCCGGCATCCCCATCATCTCCTATACCGGCTCCGAAGGGGGCTACGAAATTATGGACAGCTTCCGGCTGGACCGGCAGCTGCTCTCCTTCGACGAGCTGACCGCCCTCTTCACGGCGCTTCGCGGTCTTGAATCCACCAAAGCCTTCGATCGCTCGAATATGGATTTGCTGCTCGACAAAGTCGGCGCGCTGGTCGCTCAGGCGGAGAAGGGGCGGGCCGAAGCGGGAGATCGCATTCATATTGATTTTACCCCGTGGAAAAATAGCGAAGAGGACCGCAGCCGATATGAATCGCTTCGCCAGGCGGTGAACGATCGGAGACTGGTTCGATTCAAGTACACAGGCAGAAAAGGAGAGGAGCAGGAGCGCGAGGTTGAACCGATGGCGCTCTTGCTCAAAACTTACTCTTGGTACCTTCACGGCTATTGCCGCTTGCGAGGAGATTACCGAATTTTCAAGCTGTCGCGTATTCGGGAATTGGAAATTCGATCCGATACGTTCGTTCGTCGAACGGAAGCGTTGGCGGATCCGAAGATCAAATGGCAGAGGCCCGAGACGGCGGAGGCAAGGGAAGAGATTCGCGTTGTCCTGCAGTTCAAGCCGTCCGCGGCCGTGTCCGTGATGGACCGCTTCAACGAAGGGGAAACCGAACGATTGGCGGACGGGACGCTGATCGTGCGAACCGTCTACCCGGATGAGGACTGGCTGATCGGCACCCTCCTGCATTACAGGACGGATGTCATTGTGCTTGAGCCCGCCGATATTGCCGCGAAGGTCCGGCAGACCGCGCTGGATATTGCCGCACAGTATGCGGAATCCGGCCGTGTCGGCTCCGGCGGCGAGACGCGCTGACGGAAGCCGGCGGGAGAGGAAACTCGCGCCCGAACCGCCGGGCTTAATCTTTAGGCAGCGGATGAATCGCGGGGATGGTCAGCGTGAACAGGGTCCCTTCCGGACCGCTGCGAGAGAGCGCTAGATCTCCGCCCAGGGAGCCCGCGATCAGTCTGCTGAAGGGCAGCCCTATGCCCAGGCCATAGGTGCGCGTCCGCTTCTTTTCTCCCCGGTAGAAGGATTGAAATATTTCTCTCTGCTCCTCCGCGGGTATCCCTTCTCCGGTATCTTGAACTTCGATCCGATACTGCGACGGCTCGGCATGCAGACGAATCAGGATGCTTCCGCCCTCCTCCATCGCGTCCCTCGCATTGTTCAACAGATTGATCATGATCTGCTCCAGCCGGACCGGATCGGTCAGCACCTCCCAAGTCTCGCCTTCTCCCGCGGTCTCGACCGTGGGCTGGACGCTCGTCCTCTCCTGCGCCTGCTTCCAGCGCACGACCGTCTCGTTCAACTCCGCCAGCAGGTCCACGGGCCGATGGGTCACGGTGACCGAGTTGGCGGCAAAACGGTTAAAATCCAGCAAATCCTCCACCATCTTCTGCAGCCGGCCGGTTTCCTTTAAGCTCATCTCGAGAAATTCCTTCGCTTCCTCCTCGCTCACGACCTCATCCTTAACGGCTTGGATCAAGCCGCTGATCGACGCGATGGGCGTTTTCAGCTCGTGCGTCACCCCGAGGAACAGTTGATTGCGCAGCGATTCCAGATGCTCCAGCCGCTCGGCCATCTCCTTGAAGGACACCATTAATTCATGAATTTCCCTCTCGTCATGGCTGTTGTCGATGTCAACACGATAGTTGCCCGCGACGATCTGTTTGGCCGCGTCCGCCGCCTCCTGAATCGGCTTGAGCAAACGACGGGTCAGCAGGAAGAGAACCCCCCAGCCGATAATAAACGCAACGGCCACGATGGAGAATCGCAAAACCCGATGCTCGAGCGGCGTGGTCTTGAGCACCGTTTCCTTCTGCACCAAATACGCCACATACCCCGTAGTCCCCGCGGCGTTCCGGATCGGACTGACCGCCGCCAAATACGGAAGCCGGTTCTCGTCCGACTGCAGCTCGGCAATTTCGACGCTCCCGGCCGCGGCGGGAGGCAGCCGTTCGATCAGCCCCTCGGCTTCGAACGGGGCATATGAAGGAAACTGCTCGCTTAAGCTCCATTCCCGGTCAAACACAAAAACGAACGACCGGTCCCACAAGCCGTTCTCGCGCGCATGCCGATCCAGCAGACGTCCAAGCTCGGCCCCCTGCGGAAGCTTGCCGTCCCGCTCGGCCGCCTCGGCGACAACATCCCGAACCGTCTGCTCCAGCCCGTGGCGCTGCTTGGTCTTCGCGTCCCAGTAGATGAGGAATATGATCGCCGAGCTGGCGATCACAATGCTGACGAGCAGGACGATGAAGTAGCGGATCGACCAGTAATATAACAAGCTTCTACGCGGATTATTTGACACGGAACTGATACCCCAGTCCTCGAAGGGTCGCGATCTCTCCTTCATCCTCCGACCAGTCCCCCAGCAGCTGGCGGATTCGCTTCACGGACAGATCGACGGCTCTGTCGCTGCCCTCGTAGTCGATTCCCCACACCGCTTCGATAAGTTGATCGCGGCTAAACGATTGATTCGGATGCTGCGAGAAAAAGAGAAGAAGATCCAGATCCCTCGTAGTCAAGGGTACGACCTCTCCGTTAACGGTGACCTCCCGCGAGGCATAGTTGATTTTCAGTTGGCCGAATATCGCCTCCTGCTCCGTCAAGACATGAGGGGGCCGCCTCAGCACGGCTTGGACGCGGGCCACGACCTCTTCGCCGACAAACGGCTTGCACAGATAGTCGTCCGCCCCTTCCCGCAGCCCCTTCAGGCGCTGCTCGACATCGCCCAAAGCCGTCAGCATAATGACCGGACAAGCGCTGGTTTCCCGGATCGCCCGCAGAATCGACCAGCCGTTGCGGTTCGGCAGAAGCACGTCCAGCAGCACAAGCGACGGCTTCTCCTCCCGAAATGCGCGAATGGCCGCCTCCCCGTCGTAGGCCTGCTCGACGGCGTAGCCCGCCTTGACGAGATATGCCTTCAGCACCCTGGAGAGGATGGCATCGTCCTCGACAATCAGGATTTTGTTCATGACTCAACCTGCCTTCGACGGTATAATACCTTTTGCACCGGTATAACGACCTCTTCTCCGACAAAAGGCTTACTTCGCTATGGTTCCCACTTTATCATACGCGTCGCTTTTTGCTAACCGTTAACTTCGGAATCGTGTCGGAAAAATGTCGGAGCCCGGAATTGCGCGATTTGAGCGAAGGAGGGAACAACGCAATGGAAATCAACGCCGGTCTGGCAAGCCGACTGGTTCGCCGCCAATTTCCGCAGTGGAAGGACTTGGAGATTGTCCCCGTGCCCCAAGGCGGACACGACAACCGCACCTATCGGCTGGGAAGCGAAATGACGATTCGTCTGCCAAGCCATGAACGCTATGCCTCGGCGGTCGAGAAGGAGCTCAAGTGGCTGCCCGTTCTCGGACCGCAGCTGTCCCTGCCCATTCCGACGCCCGTCGCGCAGGGCGAGCCCACGGACGAATATCCCCTGCCCTGGTCCATCAACCGATGGATTGAAGGCGATACCGTCACGCGGGCGAACGTTCGCGATCTTAACGGATTTGCCGAAGATCTTGCGGGTTTCCTGAAGGAATTGGAGGCGATCGACGCCAGCCATGGCGTCCCCGCAGGCGCGCAGAACTTCCATCGCGGAGGCGATCTGGCGGTCTACGATCCGGAGACAAAAGCCGTTATCGCGCAACTGTCCGGCCAATACGATCAGCGGCTCTTGACGGACATCTGGGAGCGTGCCCTGGCGACAAAATATGCCTCCGCGCCGCTGTGGCTGCACGGGGACGTTGCCGTGGGCAATCTGCTCGTGCGAGACGGGCGACTGTGCGGCGTTATTGACTTCGGAACGATGGGAGTTGGCGATCCTTCAAGCGATCTGGTGATTGCCTGGCATTTTTTCGATGACGCCAGCCGCAATGTCTTCCTGAGCCGCATGAATTTCGACCGGGATACGGCGGATCGCGCGCGCGGCTGGGCCCTGTGGAAAGCGCTCATCACCTATGCCTGGAACGAGCCGGGCTCGGAAGCCGCAAATTGGGGGAAGCGCGCGATCGACGTCATCCTTCGCGACTACGGAGCGTGATGGCCTCGCCGCCTGTATCTCCCGCCGTTTATCTCTGTCCTTGCTGCCGCTCCAGCAAATAAAACATATAATCGGTCGGGACGCCGGCATACCCTTGCTGCCTCAGCATTGCGGTCACGTTGCCCCGGTGGTAGGTTCCATGGTTGACCACGTGCCGTAAAATTTCGGAGAAATGCGTATCGAGGGAGCCGTATTTCGGATGCTCGATCGTCATCGCTTTGTCCGGGTCGGGCGTATGCGCCAGCAAATGGCGGAACTGCTCGGCGACGCCGGCGAACAGCTGCCGCATCCCGTCTACGCTTTGGCCTTGCGCCTCCTCCGTCCAGATCGGGAGCTTCGGAAAAATATCCGCGTTCGGAATTTCCGCGAGCACGGACCTGTAGAGCTGATCGAACAGATACAGGTGGGCAAGCGTCTGCGACACGGACGGGAACACGCTGGTCACTTCCTTATGGAACGCCTCCTCCGGAAGCTGTTCCAGGTGGTCGAATAGCCGGTCGTTAGCCCAAACATGATATTCGTATAGCTGATGCGAGTGTTGAAGCATGGCGGATAATCCCCTTCCTTCGTGGTGACGCGTACGGCTTTCGCCGCCTTGTCTCCATCGTATACCGGGTTCGCTGACAAAGGCTGTCAGCGAAGTTCATCGGAATCGTAATGCTTGGCAATTCCGCGCGCCATTTCCCGGATACGGCTTTTCAGCTCCGGCGGTTCCAGAACGCGAATGTCCGGGCCGAACGTGATCAGATACATCGGAAGGTACTTGTCCATCGTCGGAGCGTCGAGCAGGAACCTGGCTTCCCTGTCGGTCCGTTCCGTCAAATAATGACGCAGATGCCAATGGCCGCAAACCGCATTCAGCGTTTCCGGCTCTCCCTCGATGCGGATGACGGTCAGCGGCCCCTCCGCCTCTCGTTCCCGCTCGGACCGGCTGCGGAAATAGGCGGACGCGGAAAAATGCTCCGGCTTCTCGAACCGCGCTCCGGTCGGCTCCAGCCGTTCGATACGGTCCACCCGGAACGTCCGCAGCGCCCGCGACCGATGGCAGAACGCGACGGCGTACCATTCGCTGCGGTCGTAAGCCAGCCCGTACGGATCGACTTCGCGTTCGTCGGCCTGCTCCGAGTTCGCTTTGCGATAATCGATGTGGACCGTTCGGCCCTCCTTCGCCGCCTGCTCCAGCTCTCGCAGCAGTGCAACGACGGAAGGCGGACGCGCCGGGGAGATGACATCCAGGCCGCTCGACAGATCGGACAGGTCGTGACGCTGCTCTTCGTGCAGGCCGTTCTCCACCTTCTTCAATGCGCTTTCCAGCTCTTCCGTATACGGATAGCCGGCGCCCTGCGCAAATTTAAACGCGTCCGCAAGCGCCTTCAGCTCCACCGAACTAAAGAATAAGGGCGTCTCCTGAAAGCTTTCCAATATGCGAATGCCGCCATCGTGGCCGGCTTCCGCGACGACCGGCACGCCGCTCGCGCACAGCGCGTCGATATATCGGTAAACGGTACGGACGCTGGTCTCCAAGCTGCCCGCGATCTGCGCCGCGGTCATCTTCCTTCCGGATCGCAGCATCCACAGCATGGACAGCATATTGTCCCATTTTGCCATCGGGCGCCCCTCTTTTCCTCAGCGAAAGTGAATCTGGCCGATTCACTCGGGTTATTCTCCGAGGTCTATTATACCTTTTTTACAGGCGCCCCAAATCCCTTCAGCCGATCTAGTCCCGCCCCGCCTCATACAGCTTCTGCGCCACCATGGCCGGTCTTGTGAGCGAATCGGTCATATGGTCCCCGTCGCCGACGATCAGACGGAATGGCCCGAGCCGCGAGGACATATGCGGATACCAGCCTAAACCCTCCCCTTGCTTTCAACATCCCGCCGCGGGTACGAACACAACCCGTTTTCCGGGATCGGAAGGAGCATTCCAAGCTTCCTCTACTTGGGATAGCGGGAGAGGCGACGCGTTCACTTTAAGCTTTCCCGCCGCAATAGCGTCGATCAACGCCGGAAATTCGGCCATATACCCGGCTGTCGTGACCGAGCCCTGCCCGCTGCCGAGCAGTTGAAAGTTGGCGGAACGAAGAGCGGCGGAAGGCACGGCTGCCGCAGCGCCCGCAACGGAACCGATCTGAATCCAGCACAAAGCCCGACTCCGATCCGATCTCTTCGTCAGCATAGAGATCATCGCAAGCTCCGCCGGTTCCCCCCACAAGTAGTCGATCACGAAGTCCGCTTCGGACGCCGCTTCTCCCAGTCGATCGGCGGCTTCCTTCGGATCGCCCGCAAGAGAGACGACGGAGTCGGCGCCCAATGCCGGCAGAGATTCGAGACGATCCGGATCGCGTCCGGCGCCGATGACTTGACTCGCGCCAAGCAGCTTGGCGATTTGAACGGCCATCTGTCCCGAATTTCCGGTCGCGCCGAGCACAAGAACGCTGTGCCCAGGCTGGAATTCAACCCGGCGGCGAAGAGCTACCCAGGAAGACATCGCCGGATTCATGGCGGCGGCGATCTGAACCGGATCGACGTCTTCGGACAGAGGCACGCTGCGGCGCAGGTCGATCACCGATTGCTCGGCCAATGTCCCAAACGAGGTGTCGGGGGCGACGAAATAAACCCGTCGACCGTCCGCGAGCCTCCCCACGCCGTCAATACCGGGAATAAGCGGCAATGCCTCCTTGCTTGTATAATGGGAACCATTGGCCTGAGACCGAACTCGAGGATGTAAACCGGCGGCAAGAACGTCGACTATTGTTTCATGTTTTCCGGACGGTTGCGGCAAGTCGATAACTTCGTATTTAGGAGCTGCATCGAAAGCGCGTACTACTGCTGCATACATCACGGAGCCTCCATTCGCGACTTTGCGCGTTCAATTAGTTTGTTACACAAACAATATAGTTTGTAAAGCAAACTAAGTCAATGGCTCTGTGGTATACTAAGTGAAAAAAGTTCGGGGTGAATATGTTGAATACTGATCCGTATACAACTGAAAGCGATCTTTCAGTCATGGACGGCTTCATGCAGCTTTCCTTCCTGGCTCAAGCCATTCTCGGCCGAACGGGAGCCGAACACGATCTCTCGATCATTCAAATTCGGCTGCTGGGGATTCTGCGGGACCGGGAACCGAGCATGGCGCAGCTCGCCCGGCATCTCGGTCTCGACAAATCCAGCATTACCGGCCTGGTCGATCGAGCCGAGCGGCGCGGACTCGTCGAACGCACGACCTCTTCGACCGACCGGCGAGGCTACAATGTCAGGGTCACGGCTGCCGGATGGCAAATCATTCGCGCGGTCGGCGATGAGATCGAACGCCAAATCAATGCCGTATTCGCAAGATTAACCGAGGTTGAACGCGCTCAATTCGCCGCGCTTGCGACCAAAATCCTGGACGCTTCATCGCCAGGTTCAAGTCCGCCTGACGAATCCGAACGGTAATCGGGCGAGGTCCTTTAATTCGCAGGACGAATCGCCGATGCGCCGCCCCGCACAGCCCGCCAGGCGTCCAGCTGTCTCTGCACCTCGTCCCGCACTTCGTCGATGCCCGCCTGGCGAAGCTCCGAGATAAACTTCGGCAGCACGGAATCCACATCGACGCTGCCCGTCATCAGACCGGAAAAATATTTCTCCCACACCATTTGGATATTTTTCAGCTGAAGAGGCATCGCGGTCAAGTCCGGAGTAAAGCCCAGCGTGCCCGAATAGACCGCCTCCTTATTGCTGGCGCGGAACTGGTCCCACTTGTCCAGCGGGTCCGGGAACTGCCCGCCCATCGTCTTCAGGATAAACCAATTGCCCTGGGTATACTGCACGGCGACATAGCCGGGCTGCGCGTCCGGGATCGGGTTGCCGCTGCCGTCCGTCGGCGGAATCGGGACGACCTGGCCGTTATCGTCCAGCGTGTAATGCACGCCCTCGATTCCGAAATTAAACAGATTGCGCACCTCGGGGTCCGTGTTCAGCAGGTTGAGGAACTTAATGGCCTCGACGGGATGCTTCGAATCCGCGTTAACGGCCATGACCCCTCCCCGCGTGGACTCCGTCGTAATCAGCGCGGGAGTAACGGGGTAAGCCACAAGCTTGTAGCCGCGGTCCTTGCTCCAGCTGTTTTCCGACAGCGGCCCGCCTCCCGCGCCCTTCCAGAAGACCAGGTCGCCCCGCTTGAGCCCCGGGCTTTCCCGCAAAGCCGCGTCCTCGTTAATAAAGCCCTCCACATAGTAATGGCGAAGAAGATCCAGCACGCGCCGGGCTTCCTCGGTTTCGAAGATGCTTACGACCGCAGAATCGGGGTCCTGGCCTTTGATCATCAGCGGGAGCGACTTCTCCGCCACATACTGGTATCCATCCAGAGCGAAGAAGTTCTGCGAGCCCTTGTCGAGCTCCATCGGCTGATAGTCGGGCTCCTTCTCCTTGATCATCCGCAGCAGCGGTTCGAGCGAGGCCAGCGTCGTGTACCGGGAAATGTCGATGCCGTACTTCTTGACCAGCGCCTCCGGATACATCCAATGGTCGCGCACGGCCAATTCCTTGTTGGTCGGCACCCCGTAGATGCCGCCGTCGTCCATCTGCACGCCTTGCCAGAACACGGGGTCGATCGCGTCGTACATCTCCCTGCCCGCAGTGGTCAGATAGTCGTTCAGCTTGAGAAACGCGCCGCGCTGCGCGTAATTCGTATATTCCACCGCAAAAGCGATGTCGAAGGGAGTTCCCGCAGACACGAGGGTATTGAGCCGCTCTTCGTACTCCTGCCAGCCCACTTTAATATAGGTGAGGGTCACGCCGATTTTCTTGGCCAACACCTCGTTGATCTTGTCGTTGACCTTCTGCAGGTCCCGGTCGGGATCTCCGATCGTGTAGTAGATCAAATTCACCGTGTCGCCGCCCGTCGCGGCATACCCGCCGCCGGAGGCCGAAAAGCAGCCGGACAACGTCGACGCCAGCAGCAGAATAAGCGCGAAGGATATGGCCGAACGGCTCGAATTCCGTTGTTGTCGCATAGCGGCGTTATTCCTTTCTCCGCAAGTCCGAAGGCGATTTGCCGAAATAAGCGTGGAAATGGGAATAAAAATAGTTCAGATTGGGATATCCGACGGAGAGCGCGATGGACACGATTTTCTCGTCCGTCGTCTGAATGCGTTCCCGGGCGCGAAGCATCCGATACGCCATCAAATATTCCGAAAACTTCCGGTGCGTCTCCTTGAGAAAAAGCTGCCCGAGATACGTCCCGTTCATCCGGAAACGTTCCGCGACCGATTTCAGACTCAGGTTCTGGGCATACTCCGCCTTGACGATCAGCAGGATGCGGTTGGTCAGCTTGGACAAGCTGTCGTAGCGCACGCCGAGCACCGGGTCCCTGTCCAGATCGTCGCGATCCGCGCCTTCCACCGTACCGTTCAGATCCTCCACGATAATTCTCTCGACCAGATGCTGCAGCTTCGCGCGATCGACGGGTTTGAGCAGGTAGTCCTTGGCCCCGCAGCGGATCGCCTCCAGCGCATATTGGAATTCGCCGTAGCCGCTCATGATAATATATTTCGAGGGAAGGCGCAGCTCGTTAAGCTTGTGGATGGCGTCGTAGCCGCGCTGCTTGCCGATGCACACGTCGAAGATGGCCAAGTCCGGAATCAGCTCCACCGCCTTCGAGATTGCGCCCTCGTACGTCTCGCTCGTCTCGATGCGGCCGAAGCCGTATTTTTCCCAATCCAGCGTTCGCTTCATGCCCTCCAGAATCTGCGGCTCGTCATCCACGATCAACAGCTTGTACATCCCCGATCGCCTCCTTGGATAGGATTACGGATATTTTAACGCCGGCTTCCTCGTTGTTGTCGATCATCATGGCAAAACCCGCTCCATAGAAAAAGTGAAGCCGGGTGTATACGTTGCGCAGGCCGATGCTGTTGACGGAGGCGTCGTCTCCTCTGGAAAGCTGCCTCCTGATTTCGGTCAGCCGTTCCTCGGGAATCCGGTTGCCGTTGTCCACGATCTCCAGCACGAAGCGGTTGGCCTCCTCCCAGCCGTTGACGATCAGCAGATTAAACTCGCTCTCCGGATCGAAGCCGTGAACGAAGAAATTTTCCGCCAGCGGCTGCATCCAGAACTTCACGGTGGGCAAGCTCAGCAGCGCCGTCTCCACGTTGAGCTGGTAATAGAACCGGCCCGGATACTTGAATTCCATAATCTTCAGATATTTCTGGAGCAGGGCCAGCTCGCTGTCGAGCGAGATGATATTGTCGTTCTTGACGATGTCGCGATATAGCGCGCCCAAGGTGGCAATCGCATCGGAGGTATAGTCCACGCTGTTGAACAGCGCGGAGGAACGGATGACCTCGAGCGTATTATATAAGAAATGGGGATTGATCTGAGCCTGAAGCGCTTTCATCTCGGTCTCCTGCTGCTTGAGCTTCAGAAGATAATTCGTTCGGATGTGCCGGTCGAGCTGATGGATCATGTCGTCCAGCTCCCGGGCGATCATTCCGTATTCGTTCCTCCGGTAACGGGCCGGGCTGATCGGCGTAAAATCCGCCGTTTTGGCGCGGCCGATGGACACGATAATCCGCCGCAGGAAGTTGGCGTCCTCGCGTAAATTGTATACGATCAGCAGCAGAACGCAAATCATCGCGGCCAGCACGATGAGAAATACGACGAGCAGCACGTCCGCTTGCTGCCGGATGAGCGAGCCCAGGTCCACGATGCTGACGAACCGATAGTCGAACTGGTTGGAGGTAAACGTGACGAAATAGGCCCGGTTGACGAAACCCGTCGTTAAATAGCCGTGCGCGCGCCCGTCCGCCGCGATCCGGCGAACCAGCTCTTCGGTGCTTCGGTCGCCGCCGGCGATCAGGAACACGTCTCCGGAGTCGCTGACGGCCGCCGCTTCGTCCAGGCGGGAATTCTGGGCCGTCTTGAAGATCCGTTCGCTGTTGACCAGAAATCGAAGCTCGCCCAGCTGACGGGAAATCTGGTTCGGGTCGGACAGCTTCTTGTGATAGACGAAGCCTTTGTGAATCGTCTCGCGAAACGTATCGTCCGTATTGGGCAGACGAAACAGGAAGCTCATATTGCCGTTGCTGTCGAAGCTCACGACATTGCCTTCTTGCTCGGTGTGCAGGCTGATCTGGGTCACGTCTCCCCGGCCTCCGTTGCCCAGGAAGGAGCGGATATCGTCGGGAAAGGAGACGAGCGACCGGTTGAACTGGCTGCCCTGCAGCCGGCTCGACAGATAGCCTTCCGCATCGTTGCCCAGGAAGCTGCGAATGTCGGATACCAGGTCGTTGTTGGAATACACCCGCTGCATAAAAGCCTCGATCCGGTCGGCATCGTACTGAAGGGCATTTTCAACCCGGGAGAATGCGCCGGCCGCATCGTTCCGGGAATTGCCGATCCATTGATCCAGCAGCACCGCGCAGGTAAGCGCCCCCAGCGCCAGGCCAATAAACACTACGAATACCGCATAGGCAACGAACTTGCCGCGATAGATCTTGATTCGCATAAAGGACAGCATGCGGCATCTCCTTTGCAGCTGGCTTAAGCAGGCTTGCGACGCGCCCTACCGCTCCACCATATACCGTCTTGATCGAGAAAAGCAATGCCGATTTGTGCCAGAAAACCCGAACGGCTGTCTCCGTTCGGGTTTTCCGGTATAGATGTCTGGCGGAGCTTAGCCGAAATACGCAGTGATCTGCTCTTGGGCAGCCTTCGTCAGCGCATCCATGCCGGCGGCCTTCAGCTCCGAGACGATTCTTGGTACCATCGTCTCGGGGTCGGAAGCGCCAGTCAGCAGCTCATAGCGATATTTGTCCCATACTGCTTTCGTATTGGCGACTTCGGTGCCCAGATCGCTGATGTCCAGCGCAAAGCCCAGGTTCGTGGAGGAGGTCGCTTGATCGTTCAGCTTGCGGACCTGATCCCACTGATCGACCGGAGCGCCCTTCGTAACGGCCAGGTTAAAGAACGTGCCTTGCGTGTAGGCGGCCAGCGGCCACGTATCCGACGTGCGCTCGATCACTTTCTCGCCGTCCACGTTGCTGTAGTCGGCGCCCAGCTCGCCGAAGGCCAGCATATTGCGCAGCTTCGGATCCGTATTGACCAGCTGCAAATACTTCAGCGCTTCGTTCTTGTATTTCGAGTTGGCCGAGATCGCGTTCAGAGAGCCCTGGATCGTGCTCGTCGTATAGATCGGGCCGAAGATCTGGAACATGTCGTATTTCTCGACGCCTTCATTGATCTGCCAGCTGGCTTCCGCTCCGGGGAACGCTTGCGCCGCGAAGAACGGGCGGCCTTTGTCCGCTTCGGTCTTGGTCGGCGCATCGGGATTGATGATGCCGTCCTTGTACCATTGGTGCAGCTGCTTGAGATCGTTCATCACTTCCGGCTGCTCCAGCACGGAGACGACTTGGCGGGAAGCGTCGTCGACTTTGACGCCGATCGGCGGCAGGCCGAGCGTCATGTCGTCGTAGCCGTTGAAGAATCCGTTAAACCCGTCGCCTTGGGTGAGCGGCAGCGGATAGAAGCTTTTGCCTTCGCCGGCCTTCATGTCGCGGAACGGCTTGTCGAGGTCCTGCAGCGTCTTGATGCCGGCCGTGTCGATGCCGTATTTCTGCACGTACTTGTCGTCGAACACCCAGTATTGGGTCAAGGACGAGTCTTTATACGTCGGCACGGAGTAGATTTTCCCGCCGATCTTTGTTCCGTCCCACACCTTCTGGGGAATGAAGTTGTAGAGGTCGGGCGTCTCGCTCTGCACCAGGTCGGTAAGATCGGCGAACGCGCCGATGTTCACTTGCTGGCTGTATTTGCTGTTGTTCGTAAACATGATGTCGAACGGCTCGCCGGTGTTCACGATCGTATTGATCTTCGTGTCCCAGTCGCCCCAGCTGGCTACCTTGATGTCGATCTTCACGCCGATCTTCTCGGCCGTGTATTCGTTCATCGCGGCGATCGCCTTGTCGAAGTTGGCGGGCACTTGGCCGCCGATCGTCCACCATACGAGCGTAGGCGCCTCGCCGGAACCGGCGGATGGGCTCGGTTCCGTTTGCGCGCTGGCGCTGGCAGGCGCGCTGCTGCCGCTGCTCGGCTCGGACTTGGAATTCGAATCTCCGCAGCCCGCAAGCACGGTTGTCAGCAGCGCCGCGGCGGCGCCGGCGGTCAGCCATTTCTTCTTCGTTCTGTTCATTCCCATTTCCTCCCTTTGCTCTCTGTTATCATTTCCGCCGTCCACAGTCGGCGGCGGATATCATAAACCGGACAAATGCCGGCTTATTTCGGGTTAACCTTTCACGGCGCCTATCGTCAGACCGGAAATAAAATATTTCTGGAAGAACGGGTAGGCGATCGCCACGGGAACGACGATGACGATGGCGACGGCCATCCGCGCGGATTCCTTGGGCATGGTCGCGACAAGCTCCGCGTAGCTGACCCCCATGCTGGAGGCATTCTTCGCCAGGGCGTCCACGTTGCTCATCAGACTGTTCAGCAAAGCCTGCAGCGAGTACAGGTTCTGGTTGTCGATGTACAGCATCGATTGGAACCAGTCGTTCCAATAGGCGAAGCAGAGAAACAGGCCGATGGTGGCCAGCACCGGAAGCGAGATCGGCAGGACGATCGAAAGATAAATGCGCAATTGTCCCGCTCCGTCGATCTCGGCGGATTCGATCAGCGCGTCCGGGATCGTGCTTCGGAAGAAGGTTTTGCAAATGATGACGTTAAAGGAGGAGACGGCCAGCGGCAGGATCAGCGCCCACACCGTATCCTTCAGCCCCAGCAAATTCGAGTTGATATAGTAGCTGGACACCAGGCCTCCGTTAAACACCATCGGAATGAATACGATCCAGGTCAGCAGCCCTTTAAGCTTGTAATTGGGCCGGGAGAGGACGTATCCCATCGAGGTCGTAAGCACCACGCCCAGTACGGTGCCCAAGGCGGTAACGAGCACCGAGACGCCAAGCGCCCGGGTGATCATCTGCCCTTGCCGGGCAATGTACTGGTAGGCTTCTCCGGAGAAAGCCGTCGGGAAAAAGTGGTAGCCGTCGTTGCGGATGGCCGCCTCGCCGGTCAGCGAGATGGACAGAACCACCAGGACGGGCACGAGACACAACAACGCCAATAGGATAAAGATGAGATGGAAGCCCCAATTCGTGGCGGTTCCGATTCGGTTGAACTTGTCGAGGCCCGACTCGTATCCCGTACTCGTTTTCATTTCCCGTTCCCTCCCCTACATCATGGCGCTGTCCGGATCCACGCGACGAACGATCCAGTTGGCCAACAGAATGGTCAGACAGCCCATCACGGATTGCACGAACGCGGAGGCGGAAGCCATCCCGACCGTAGCCGTCTTAAGCTGCTTGTACACGAGAACGTCGATGGTAGTCGCGACGTTGAACAGCGAGTTGGAATCCCGCGGCACCTGGAAGAACAGACCGAAATCCGTATAGAAGATGCGGCCTACGGCCAGAATGAACATCATCACGATAACCAGCTTCATGAGCGGCAGCGTGATGAACCGCGCTTGCTGCCACTTGGAAGCGCCGTCGATGACGGCCGCCTCGTAATACGTGCCGTCGATGCCGGTAATGGTTGCCAGGTAGACGACCATCCCGTAGCCCAAGCCCTTCCACACATTCATGAAAACGAGGAAGTAAGGCCAGTATTTCGGCTCCATATACCAGTTCACGGGGTCCATGCCCAGGCCGGCCAGGAATTGATTAACGATCCCCTTGTCGAAGCTGAGGAAGGACCACACAATGGCGGAAACGACGACCCAGGACAGAAAATACGGCAGAAACATCAGCGTCTGATAGATTTTGCCGGCTTTGCCGCTGTGCAGCTGACCGATCATCAGCGCCAGGATGACGGGAATCGCGATGCCCAGAATAATAAAGATCATATTGTAGCCCAGCGTATTGCGGATGACGACCCAGGCGTCGTTCGACTTGAACAGGAATTCGAAGTTTTTGAACCCGGTCCATTGGCTGTGGATGACGTTGCTCAGAAATCCCCCGTGAATCTTGAAATCCTTAAAGGCGATCACGAGACCGAACATCGGCAGAAAACAGAACAGGATATACCAGACGGTCGTCGGCAAGGCCAGAAGCGTCAACTCGGTATCCTGCGTGCGCCAGCGCGTCCTCAAGCGTCTGCGCTCACTCTTTGCGTTCATGCGTTAGCCCCCCTTGCATATGTTCGCGCTCTGCCTGTACGCGCTTTCAGCAGTTACGCAAACGCATACATTTCACATGCTGCTTCGTCTGATTGATGCCATTGTATAGAAAATGCACGGCCTCGTTCCAGACAACAAACCCAAGAACGTAGTCAACAAACGTTAGATTATTGAATTTTGCAGGGCTCTCTTTTTCCGCTAGGAAAGTGCCAAACTCAATGGTAAAATCAAAAAAAAGAGCTGAGTTTTAATGGTTTAACGTTAAATCAAGCAGCGGTTTCGATTAAGGAAGCGGTCGGGCAGCCGTTCATAGCTTACTAAATGGGGGGTCTCTATGGTCAAACTTAAAGATATTGCCGCACGGGCCGGCGTTTCAATGATGACAGTGACGCATGCCCTGCGCGGAACGGGCCGCATGTCGGCCGACACCCGCCGGTTGATCCGCGAAATCGCCGCCGAGCTTCATTACTTGCCGAATGAAGTGGCGCGCGGCCTGCGCAGAAAAGAGACGAAGACCATCGCCTTTATCGTGCGCCATCTAAGCAACCCGCATTTTGCCTTGATGGCGGAAGCGGTCGAGGAGGCCGCCTGGAAGGCAGGCTACCGCGTCTACCTGTGCCAGTCAGGCGACCGGCTGGAACGGGAGGCGGAATACGTCCGCACAGCCATTTCGTCCAAGGTCGACGGAATTGTGATGACACCGGCCCAGGAGGAGGATAATCGGCACCTGCATTTGCTGCGCCGGCAAGGCATCCCCTATATCACCATCGGCCATCGGCCCGATCCCGACTGTTTTCCCGGCGATCATGTCGCCACGGACAATAAGCTGAAGGCGGCCGAGCTCGCAGCCCATATGTTTCGGCAAGGGCACCGGCGTATCGTCGTTGCCGAAGACCGGAACAATTCCGTCGCCTCGCAGCGGACGGACGGTTTTGTGGAGGAGCTGCGGCGCATGGGCTGCTTTGAGGAACGCCTGCTCATTCGGGAAAAGAACGGACAAAGGCTGGTAGAGGAAATGCTGGCGCGAGGAAGGCCCTACCCGACGGCGATGCTGCTGACGAATCAATTCACTGCGATTGAGGCCATTGAAGAGCTGCGGCGCCGCGGCATGCAGGTTCCCGACCATTTGGCGCTCGCCTGCTTTGACAATTTTCCGCTGCTTGCCCGGGTTCATCCGCTGCTGACGGTGATCGCCCAGGATTCGGCCCGAATGGGCTCGCTAGCCGTGGAGCTGCTGCTGAAGCGCATTCGCGAGGGCATCCCCTCCGCCTTCGAGACGGTCGTCGTGCCCGCGCATTTGACGGTCCGCCAATCCTGCCGCTTTCCCGACCGGGAGCTGCAAGCAGACAAGGAGGAGCTTTAATGGTGGCGCTCGCGACGCTAAAACCGCATACAAGGATTTTGCTCGGCAACCTGCTGCCGTTTCTGGTTATTATGCTGCTGTCGTCCGTATTTGGCTATCTCATCTATCAGAAAACCTCCCTCGTACTGGAAACCGAGACCAAGCAATCGAATCAGGTGCTGCTCGGCCAAAGCATGAAAGCGGTCGACAGCCAATTGCGCTCATTGGACGGCTTTTTGCAAAAAATCGCCGAGCAGCCGGACATTCAAAATCTTAACCTGCTGAACGACCCGTTCCAAAGCGAAAATCTGTTGAAGGTGCTTGGGGCGAAGAAACAGCTGCAGGATTATTGGACGACGAATGACTATGTGCTCGATTTCTTTCTTTTTTTCCCCGATAACGGGCTCATTCTGAACAATAATTTCATCGGCACGATGTCCAAATTCCCCCGGATCTTCTCCTATCCCGAAGACGAGGCATTCCTGAGCCGGCTTTCGGACAACTACTATCTCCGTCAGCCGGTTCCGGCCTCGAAGGTGATTCTGGGGAACAGAGCCTACTCCGCGCTGGCCTACCTGCAATCGTTCGGCTTTAAGGATTACTCCAGCGGAACCGCGCTGGTCCTGCTGCGGGAGGACAAGATCCAGCAGCTCCTGCGCGGGCTCACGATCGGAAACGGCTGGGCGTACATCGCCGATGCCGATGGCCGGCTGCTGGCGACCCTGCGAGGAGACGGGACCGATTCCGCCGTCCATCCCCTGACGCTGCCCTCTTCCGACGGGGTACGGAAGGAGAAGATCGGCGAAGAGGAGATGATGGTCACTTACGTAACGTCTCCCTATAACGGCTGGATGTACGTCGCAGCCCAACCGAAGGCGATCGTGCTCAATAAAATCGTCTACATCAAAGAAGTCAGCATCACCATTCTGATTCTGTTCATGATCGCGGCGGCGCTGGTTGCGCTGCAGTTCGCCTACCGCAGCAGCAAGCCGGTTCACGGGCTGATAAATGCCGTGGCCAGGCACGCCCCGGAGTCGCTTCGCATGAAAGGCAATGTACTTAGGGTCGTTCAGCGAGTCGTCTCCGGTCTGATCGATACCCATCAGGAGATGGAGGTATGGATGAGACACCAGCTGCCGCTGCTGAGATCATCGTTTTTCGATCGGCTGCTGCGCGGGCACTTTGCCTCCGAAGCCGAGATCAAGACGCTCCTGACCGAGCTGAAGCTGGACTGGGGGGAAGGGGGCTTTCATCTGGCGGCGGTGCTGACGCTGTCCACGGAATACGAAGAGAGCGACCGCAGGGATGTCGGCAGGCTGAATGAAAAGAAAGCGATCGTGCGCGAGTACCTGCAGCGCGAATCGTTCTGCTGCGTTCACGACACGGACGACGCCCAGTTGGCGCTGCTGTTTCATTTCGACGAGAAGGACGAGCGCGCGCTCGCCGAATGGACGGATCGGCTGCTGCGCCGGGTGCAGCGGGAGCTGAAGGAGAAATTCGGCATTCGGACGCTCCTTGCCGCCGGAAGCTTCTGCCGGCAGCGCAAGGAGCTTGCCCGTTCCTTCCGGGAGGCGCAGCGGGCGGCGGTCACCGGCAGGGACAGCGTTGTCCTGTGGCATCAGGAGGCGCCCCTTCCGAACCATGTGTATTATTATCCCGACAATGCCGAGGCCAGGCTGTTCCATCTGGTCAAATCGAGCAACGAGGAAGAGCTGCGGCAGCTGCTCGACGAGTTGGACCGGGAAAACTTCGAGAGCCGCCAATTGCCCAGGTATTTACTGCAGGTGTTTGTGATGGATTTTGCCGGCAGCTTGATCAAGCTGTCGGAATCGGCTGAGTTGATCGGCCTGGAGGGGCTGGGCGCGGAGTTGGCCCGCGAGGAATGGAACGGCGATCCGAAGCGGCAATTCCGGGCGCTGCGCAGGCTGCTTCTTCGCAGCTGCCATCTGACCCGGGAGCGCAAGCAGCAGCGTCAACGGCAGGACTTCGAACAATACCTCCGTTGCGTCGACGAGCATTACACCGTTCCGCAGATGTCCCTGACGTATCTGGCGGAGCGCTTCAACGTGACCGAAACGTATATGTCGCGAAGATTCAAGGAGTACGCGGGAATCAATTTCTTCGACTATCTGGAGAGAAAACGTATCGAAAATTCCAAGCTCCTGCTGACGGGAAAAAACCTGACGGTCGGAGAGATCGCCGTATCCGTGGGTTATCACTCCGCCAATACGTTTGGCAGGGCATTCAAGCGCGTCACGGGCCTTACTCCCAATGCCTACCGAGAGCAAAACGGCGCTTGATACAAGGCCGCCCGTTGCATATATGCAATATTTGAAGCGCTTGCAATTCTTGCGTCCCCTCCCCCCGGCCAAGAATTGCAGGCCTTGTCAAAGCATCCTCTTTACCGCGTCCGCTCTTTCCCCCTATAGTAAGGCTCAGTCCCGGCCGGGCAAATAGACAAACGACAGAGGGGGATGAGCATCACGAGCTGGAACGTTTCCATCAGACGCACGCTGCGAGGCTGGCAGCTGTATACGCTTTTGCTGCTTCCTCTGGCGTACTTGATCGTATTTCGATATTTTCCGCTGTACGGCGCCCAGATCGCCTTCAAAAACTACAACCTGGTCAAGGGGATCTCGGGCAGCGAATGGGTCGGACTGAAATATTTCAGCCAGTTTTTCCATTCGTACGATTTTTGGCGCATCATGGGCAACACGCTGGGCCTCAGTCTGTACCATCTCCTGGTCAGTTTTCCGTTTCCGATCATTCTGGCGCTCAGTCTGAATTATGTGGCCAACGCCCGCTTTAAAAATTGGGTTCAAATGGTGACCTATGCGCCCCATTTCATCTCCGTCGTCGTCGTGGTCGGCATCATTATGCAGTTCCTTTCCCCGAAGACCGGTCCGATCGGCGCTCTGTTGGGTCTGCTGGGAGTGGACGCGCAGCTGCCCAATTTGATGGGAGATCCGTCGGCCTTCAAAAGCATTTATGTCTGGTCGGACGTGTGGCAGCATACGGGATTCTCCTGCATCATCTATCTGGCTGCCCTGTCAGGGGTCGATCCGGCCCTTCACGAAGCCGCTGTCATGGACGGAGCCAGCAAGCTGAAGCGGATGCGGCATATCGATGTGCCCGGGATACTGCCGATGGCGATGATTTTGCTGATTTTGGAGACGGGACGAATTTTCGATCTGGGCTTCGAAAAAGTGCTGCTGCTGCAGAATCCGCTGAACATGAGAACGTCGGAGATCATCGACACCTACGTGTACAACATGGGGCTGAAATCCATGATTCCGAACTTCTCCTATGCGTCCGCCATCGGTCTTTTCAAAAATGTACTCGCTTTCATTCTGATCATGACCGTCAACCGAATCTCGAAGAAAGCGGGGCAAGCAAGCCTGTGGTAGCAAGGGGGTGGGAAAAACGATGGAGATTGCCAAGATGAAAAACGCCAGGGGAGACCGCGCGTTCAGCTTCCTCGTTTACCTTTATTTGTCGGCGATTTTGATTGTCGTGCTGTATCCGGTCATGTTCATCCTCAGCTCGTCCTTCAGCGCGAAGGAGGCGGTAACGGCGGGCGAGGTGGTCCTGTTTCCGGTCGGGTTCAGTCTGGAGGGCTATCAAGCCGTATTCGACGAGCCCGAGTTTCTGAATGCGTTTCTGCGATCCGTCGGCTACACGGGCGTCGGTACCTTCATCAATGTGGTCATTACGATTCTGGCCGCATACCCGCTGGCGAGGAAGGATCTGAAGGGACGCGGGCCGATTATGCTGCTGTTCGCCTTCACGATGTTTTTTAGCGGCGGCTTGATTCCGACCTATCTGGTGGTCAAGGGGGCCGGCCTGCTCAATTCGCCTTGGGCGCTATGGCTGCCGGCGGCGCTGAGCATCTGGAACATGATCATCACCCGGACTTACTTTCAGAGCACGATTCCGCACGAGCTGCTGGAGGCGGCGCAGATGGACGGCTGCAGCGACTATTATTTCCTGTGGAAAATCGTGCTCCCGCTCTCGGCGCCGATTATTGCCGTCATCTCGCTGTTTTACGCCGTCGAGCACTGGAATCAATATTTCAATGCGATGCTGTACTTGAGCAAACCGAATCTATATCCGCTGCAGTTGGTGCTGAGAGACATTCTGGTGCGAAGTCAGCTGACCACGGATTTTATGGGTGAGACGGCGGATTCGGCGAAAATGCTCGGTCTTGCGGAGCTGCTCAAGTATTGTCTGATCGTCGTATCGACCCTGCCGATGATGATTATCTATCCGTTCGTGCAGCGTTTCTTCGTTAAGGGCGTTATGATCGGCGCTCTGAAAGGCTAACTTCTTCCATGGGGGTAATAAGATGAGAAAAACGTTCACTCTTGCGCTTGCGGTCGCCTTGGCGGCCCTGCTCGGGGCTTGTTCGAACGGAGGCCCGGAGGCGTCTCCGACGAGTACCAACAGCGACCTCGCCGGGATTGTCGAACCAGCCGATTCGGCGGGTACGTTCCCGCTGTCGAAGGAAAGGGCGACGCTTAAGGTGCTGGCCGTGCAAGTTCCGTATGTTCAGGATTACGAAACGAACGATTTCACGAAATATTTCGAGGAGCTGACCAACGTTCACGTGGACTGGAGCTTCGCTCCGCCGCAGGAGGCCCAGGAGAAACTGAATCTGGCGCTGACCAGCGGGGATCTGCCGGATGTGATCGTCGGCTTCGGCGTCAGCACGTCCCAGCAGATGGTGTATGGCCAGCAAGGCATTTTCCTGAAGCTGAACGATTTGATTGATACGTACGGCGTGGAAACGAAGAGGCTGTTTGAAAAATATCCCGAGGTCAGGCAGGCCATCACGGCGCCGGACGGCAGTATATACTCGCTCAGCGGCATCGATCGCAACCCGCATACGCTGGCGCCGCAGAAAATGTGGATTTACGAGCCCTGGCTGAAGAAGCTGAATCTGGAGATGCCGACGACGACCGACGAATTCGAAAACGTGTTGAAAGCGTTTAAGACGATGGATCCGAACGGCAACAGCAAAAACGACGAAATTCCGATGTCGGGCGGGGTGCAGGACATGATGACGAATGTCGACAGCTTCCTGATGAACTCCTTTGTGCTGAACAAGCTGACCTCCAACAAGCTTCTACTCGACGAGAACGGCAAGATTGACGCCAGCTTCATCGCAGACGGCTACAAGGAAGGACTGGCTTACCTTCACAGACTGTACGCGGAAGGGTTGATCGACAGCGAAGCGTTCACCCAGAACAACAGCCAGCTCGTCGCGCAGGTCGAGAACGGAGAGCCGACGGTCGGCGTCGTCTCCTCTCAAGCGTTGGCGCAGTTCACCGATGCGAGCAAGGACCGCTGGAAGGACTTCGTCGCGGTCCCGCCTCTGAAGGGACCGTCGGGGCTGCAGCAGACGCCGTATCATTATTACAACAATGCCGGGGGAAATTTCCTGATTACAAGCAGCGCCAAAGATCCCGAGCTGGCTTTCCGCTGGGGCGACGCCCTGTTCAACGACGAGATCTCGCGGAGAGCGAATATCGGTTCGGAAGGCGTCGGCTGGAAGAAGCCGGAGGAAGGCGCGGTCGGCTTGAACGGCGGCCCGGCCACCTGGGTTCGTCTGATCGGCTTCGGCACGCTGCAGAACAACTCCTGGATGCAATCGGTGCCGTATCACTTCTCCAAGGAAATGTTCGAAGGACTGGCCGCGGATGAAATATCGGTGCCTCGCAAGCTTTATGAAGCGACTGTGAACTACTATGAGCCCTATAAAAGCTCCAAGGAGCAGGAGGTTCCCCCAATCTTCTTCAACGAGGCCCAGGCGGCGGAACTGACCATGCTTCAGAAGACGATTATGGACTATGTGAAGGAGAGCATGACCCGCTTTATCTTCGGCAACCTGTCGCTGGACAAGGACTGGGATACCTACATCTCGACGCTGGACGGCATGAATTTGAAGCGGTATTTGGAGATCTACAACGAAGCGTATACCGCCCAGTACAAGAAGTAATAACGTCAGTCAGGCGGCTTCCTGCGAGGATTGCGCCGGAAGCCGCCGACTTGCCCAATAGGATCGGAGGCATGAGAGCGAATGAAACCGAATATTTTATGGATTTGCACCGACCAGCAGCGGCAGGATACGCTGGGCGTCTACGGAAACGAATGGGTGAATACGCCGCATATCGACCGCCTGGCCTCAGAAGGCGTACTGTTCGAGCAAGCCTTCTGCCAAAGCCCGGTGTGTACGCCGAGCCGAGCCAGCTTTCTGACCGGACGTTATCCGAGAACGACAAGATGCCGGGCTAACGGCCAGGATATACCGGCCGACGAAAAGCTGATTTCGCGTCTGCTCTCCGACGAAGGCTATATTTGCGGCCTTGCCGGCAAGCTGCATTTGTCCGCCTGCCATCCCTCCGTCAACAAGGGAACGGAACGGCGGATCGACGACGGCTTCGATCAGTTTTTCTGGTCGCATCACCCGAATGGCGATTGGCCGACGAACGAATATACGCAGTGGCTGAACGCAAAGGGCAAAATGTACTCGCCGCAGTCGGTCGAGGGGTCCCGGCATGTGAGCTATGGTTCGGACGCCGAAGATCATCAGACGACCTGGTGCGCGGAGAAAGCCGTGCAGTTTATCGAAACGAATGCGGGCTATGAGCAGCCGTGGTTTTTTCTTGCTAACTTGTTCGATCCCCATCATCCGTTCGATCCGCCGAGAAAATATCTGGAAAGATATTTGGAGAGGTTGGATGAGATTCCGCTGCCGAACTATCTGGAAGGAGAACTCGATAATAAGCCGATCTATCAGCGCATCGATCGGGAAGGCGCGTACAGCATGAAAGGACATTTGGCCGCTTCGGACATGGACGAGCGCGATCATCGGCTGATTCGCGCCGCTTACTGGGCGATGTGCGATCTGATCGACGACCAGGTGGGGCGCATGCTCGATTCGCTCGAACGCAGCGGTCAACTGGACAATACGATCGTCATCTTCATGTCCGATCACGGCGAGCTGCTCGGCGATCACGGGATGTATCTGAAGGGACCGCATTTCTACGATTGCAGTATACGCGTGCCGCTGATTGTCCGTGGGCCGGGGATCAAGGGCGGCCGCCGTCTCTCTTCTCTGGTCGAGCTGGCCGATTTGGCGCCAACGCTGCTGGAAGCGTCTAAATCGCCGATCTATGGGGGGATGCAGGGCAAGTCCCTATGGCCGCTGCTAAGCGGACAAAAAGCGGAAACGTCCAAGCATCGCGAGGATGTGTACTGCGAGTCTTACGATGCCAACTTCCCGCACGATCATCGTCGGGCTTGGGCGACTATGGTACGAACAGAGCGGCATAAGCTGGTACTCTATCATACCGATAATTTCGGAGAATTGTACGATCTGCAAGCGGATCCCGGCGAGAATCGCAACGTCTGGGAAGACGGCGCATACGCCGCGGTAAAGCTCGAGCTGATGCAGAGTCTCTGCAACCGCATGGCGATGACCGTCGACCCGCTGCCTCCGCGCAAGGCGCCATGGTAAGGAACGCAGCCGGAAGGGTCTGCTTGCGGCACGGCTTGGGCTTCATTCGCTCCCGCTAACCGCTGGAGATTCGTCAACGGTGTAAAGAGAACGTAAAGAGAAGCTGTCGCCTAAGCTCCTTAAGCTGCCTTGAAAGATAATCGATAAACAAGAGGTATGGATCTCCCAGCTTTGTCTTTCGATTCTCTCAAGCAGCTCTGCTTAGGGGACAGCCTCTTCGTGCCGAGCCGATTTTATCTTAAACTTCGAGCTTATAAAACCTGGCCGCGTTGCGGCCGAAAATGTTGTCGCGATCCGCTTCCGGGAAGCCTGCCAAATAACGTTCCACGATATCCACCACCTGCGCGTAGGACGCTGCGAGCAAGCACACGGGCCAGTCGCTGCCGTAGATTAACCGCTTCGTACCGAAAACCCGCACCGCGTGCTCCACATACTCCGTCAGGTCGTCCGGCTTCCAGCTCGCATGATCCGCCTCCGTCACCATCCCCGACAATTTGCAGTACATATTCGGATTTCCCGCAATCTTTTCCAGCCCCACGCGCCAGGAATCTATCGACCTCGCGGCGATATTCGGCTTGCCAATATGATCGACGACTCCCCGCAAACGGGGAACGGCTTCGGCCAGCCTGGCGACGCAAGGGAGCTGGTGCTCCCTGACCAGCAAGTCTACCGGACAATCGCGATCCGCAAGCCAGCGGAGCCGGCTCGTGACGTCCGGGCGAAGAAGCCATTCGGCGTCCTCCATATCCTGTAGCATGATGCGAACGCCGACGAACTTGGCATGCTTTCGATAAGCCTCGAACTGCGCCTCGAAACGGACGCTCTCTAAATCCAGCCATCCGACCACGCCGGCGATGGATTCGTGCTTCTCGGCCAGTCCCAGCAGAAATTCGGTTTCCGCCGTTGTGGGAGCCGCTTGCACCGCAATCGTCTTGTCGATCCCCCGCTCCCGAATGATCGGCTCCAGATCGTCCGGCATGAAGTCCCGGTACAGCGCGCCGAGCTCCGGCGTCAACCAGTCGTAATCCCCGCGCGACAGCTGCCAATAATGCTGATGCGCATCGATTCTCAAGGATCGCTCCCGCCTCTCTATCGTACTCGATATTTTTGGAACTGCTCGGGAATGATTTCCGTCGAAGCGCCCGGCATTTCCGGCAGCGCGTAATACCCGTTCCTGACGGTGGCCGGCTCCACGAAAATATGCCGAATCCAGGGGATATACTCCAGCATGGTCGCGTTCTGCGTAGCGGCGACGAGATGCTGGTGGATCTGCCCCATATCTCCGACGTGCGGACAGATCTGCACGTCGTAGGCCGCGGCCAGCCCCGCGACTTGCAGCCATTCCGTGATTCCGCCGACGCGGGTTACGTCCACCTGGCAGTATTCGACCGCCCCGTAGTGGATATAGTCCCGGAACGCGTACTTGTGGTAGACGTGCTCGCCGAGCGCGATCGGAACGTTCAGCTCGTCGGCCAGCTTTTTGTGCCCGAGGATATCGTCCGGATTAAGCGGCTCCTCCAGCCAGAACAGGTCGAATTCCTCCAGCTTTTTGCCCCAGGTCATGGCCGTGTTGAGGCTCCATTGCTGGTTGACGTCGATCATGAAGATCACGTCGTCGCCGATCTCTTGGCGGACCGCTTTGCACCGATCGTAATCCTCCCGCGGGTCCGGCTTGCCGACCTTGATCTTGACGCCGGTGAAGCCCTGCTCCACGATGGCCGCGACGTCCTGGAGCAATCGCTCCTTGCTCCAGTTCAACCAGCCGCCGTTGGTGTTGTACGCCTTGATGCCTTGCGACTTCGCCCCGCCGAGATATTGCCAGAGCGGCTTGTTCGAAGCCTTCGCCATAATGTCCCACAGCGCGATGTCGACGGCGGCCAGCGCCATATGCGTGATGCCCGCCCGGCCGATCCAGTGCATTTTGCCGTAGCGCATCTCGTCCCACAGCGCTCTGACCATGAACGGGTCTTTGCCGATCAGGAGCGGCACGTAATACTTCTCGATCGTGTCGACGATCATGTCGTCGCCTTCCGCGCACGTGCCCGTGTAGCCGTAGCCTACGTATCCTTCGTCGGTATAGATCCGGATGCCCGCGAGCCCCCAGTGGGTCGCCGCGTTAATGGCGTCGGTAATCGGAGGCGTAATCGGGACGTGCAGGACAAACGTTTCCGCTTTCGTAATCCTCATTGGTTCCAGCTCCTCATGTCGTTAGTCGTTGCCAATCAATAGCCGAGCGAAGCTCCTCCGTCCACGGGAAACGCAACGCCCGTAATAAAGCCGGCGGCGGGTCCGGCCAGAAACAGCGCGGCTTGCGCGACCTCCTCGGCGGTCGCCGGCCTTCCCAACGCGTGCATATCGTTTAATTCCTGCACGATCGCCTCCGGGTCGTCCTGCCGGCGTATCCATTGCTGCAGCAGCGGCGTGCTGACGCCGGCCGGGCAAATGCAGTTGACGCGCACGCCGTAAGGCGCGTAATCCAGCGCCAGCGACTTCGTCAAGGCGGCGATCCCGCCCTTGGTGGCCGCGTAGACGGGATTCATCCGCTGTCCGACCAGGCCGTTCAGGGACGACATGTTGACGATGGAGCCCCGCGTTTTTTTCAGCTCCGCAATCGAATGCTTGATCGTTAGGAAGACGCTTTTCAGATTCACGTTAAAAATCCGGTCCCACTCTTCCTCCCGGAACTCCTCCAAGTATTTGGGCATAATGGCCGCCGCGTTGTTCACCACAATATCGATTTGCCCAAACCGCTGCAGCGTTCCTCGCACAAGCTCCTCGACTTCCGCCTCCTTGGAGACGTCCGTATGTAGAACTGCAGCGTCGGCTCCCGCGTTCCGCAATTGTTCCGCGAGGCGATCGGCGTCCTCTCCGTTCCAATCGGCGATCACCACCTTTGCCCCGCTCGACGCGAACAGACGCACGATCGCCTCTCCTATTCCCGACGCTCCCCCGGTTACGATCGCAGTTTTCCCGGCAATGCTCACTGGCGACACCTCCGCTTTAATAATGTATCATGTATGATTTAATGCAAAAAAAAGGGCGATAAAACCTGGCTCCGCCGTCCTTGAAGGGCGGCGGGATAACGATCAAATCATCTCGGGTGATTCGGATAGAAAGCCACTCAGAGAAACTTTCTTGTCCGGGCATGCGAGTTCCTCAAATGGGCTTCCAGCGCCTGTCCGGCCGCCTCCGCATCCTGCATGGCCAGACTTTGCACGATCCGCATGTGCTCTTCCCACTCCAGCTGGACGATGGCCTGCTCCAGGTCGGTGCGGGACAAGCTCAAGTATCTCTGGACTTTCTCGATATAGGATCGGATCAAGCCTCGCAGCAGACTGTTCCCGCAATATTCCAAAATCAGCCCGTGGAGTCTCTCGTTCATCTTGGCTACAAACCGGATTCTCTCCCCGTTGTCCGCCAGCCCTGCGTCCGCCCACTTCCGCATATCCGACTGCAGCTTCTCGACTTTCTTGACCGGAATATGGGGCGCGGCTTTGCGGATCGCCAAGCCTTCCAGCTCGGCGCGAATCTCGAACATCTCATCCAAATCCTGCAGCGACAGCTTGGTCACGAACATTCCCTTGAACGGAATCGTGTCGACCAAACCCTCTGCCGCCAGTCTCGCCAAAGACTCGCGAATCGGAATATTGCTCACCTGCAAGTCGCGTCCCAATTGATCGATGTTGATTTTTTCTCCCGGGGCAATCTCATGATTGATAATTTTCTCTTTGACGAGCGCATAAATCTCGTCAACCAGCATGTGGCGGCTTAAGCCCTTCTTCATCCGTCAACTTCCTCGAAGCGATTTAATGTATCGTACACGATTTATTATAGTCATGGGCCAGGGTGGTTGCAAGAGGGATTGACGGTTCAGCTAATGCGCAACGGTGATTTCAACTTCCGGAGACGTTTTTGAAGTCAATCACAAGAACAAGAAAACCGAGAGCAAAAGAAGCTCGAAACCTCCGCCGTTTTAAATCAAAAAATGATCCATTTCAGAATTGTATTTTCGCTCCAATATGTACAATTGGAAATATATGTGGCATAATGTAAACACATGTTAGGTTTATCTATCTCTATCTATCATTTATGCATTACTTCTGTGATGAGATTGATAGCATATGATTTATTTTTAAATCATATTTTAATCCAAGACTGATTCTTGGAGGCGGTATGATGGAAAAAAAACATAAAAAAGAGGCGAAAGATATGGCAACGGTTCCAGAGAAACTTAAGGAAGCTAATGCACAAGTTGATCTTAGAATTGATGACATATGGGAACAGGCTGAAAATAATCTCAAACGTCTTGAAGAAGAGTTCCGTCATCGTAAAGGAGAGAGCAATAATAAATAATGTACCATAATCGTGGCGATATTTATTTTGTTCTCTATCCTTTTGATGACATGGAAGAGGAAAAAGGCAGGCCAGGGATTATTTTGCATACTAGAGAAGACAGGTCAATCGTCATCAAAGTAACATCACATGATGAAAGACAATACGATAACAAAGACATTATTATCGAACACTGGAGAGAAGCCGGTTTGAAGGAACCCTCGGTTGCTCGATGTTCGCAGTTTGTTCCTCTTCATCACGACAAAATTCTGAGTTATCTAGGAAAGTTGCATGATGAGGATTTACTGAATGTACTTGAAAAATTTTATAAGTAGATCCCACCACTTTCAAATAAAACGAGAGTGGTTTTTTGTCGTTTTAAGCATTGAACGCGTTTTTGTCGGAGACGATTCAGGATAAGGATAAAAAAATTGGACAGCCAATCCCGCGCTGCAGGCAGGAATGGCTGTCCGATTTAGGCAGCTTTAGCTGCTGCGGCTTAAGCCGGGTTCAGCTCGAGCTGTTCGTCGTCGTCGCGGTTAAAGGCTTCGCGGTCGAATTCGCCTTCGGATTTGGCAACCAGCACCGAGGTGACGGTCGTTCCCGTGGCGTTCACCGCGGTCCGGCCCATATCGATCAGCGATTCCACGCCGGCAACAATGGCCATGCCTTCGATCGGCAGATTCAGCGCGGTCAGCACCACGGTCGTCGAGATGGTCGCCGGACCGGGCACGCCTGCCACGCCTACGGAAGAAATAATGCTGACGAGCACGAGAATCACGTAGTCGGTCACGCTCAGGTTAATGTTGAACACTTCGGCCGTGAACACGGCGACGATGGCTGGCCAGACGCCTCCGCATCCGTTGAAGTTCATCGAGGAACCAAGCGGCGCGACGAAGCTGGCGATTCGCGGCGAAACATGGAGGCGCTTCGTGATGACCTCCAGATTGATCGGCAGCGTCGCGTAGCTGCTCCGGGTCGTAAAGGCGACGGCCAGCATCGGATAGACCTTGCGGAAAAACCGCAGCGGATTCACCTTCGCCACCAGCAGCAGCAGCCCGCCGAAAATCAGCACGGCATGCACGATAAGCGCTACGTAGGAGGTGACGATGACGCTTCCGAGCTCCTGCAGCGTCTCCCAGCCGTAACGTGCGGTCATGGCCCCGATCAGTCCGTATACGCCGTAAGGGGTAAGACGGATGACAAATTTGACGACCTCGTGCATGACCTGCGTCGCGGACTGAATAAACGTGCGGATTGGCTGTACCGCTTCCGCGTTCTTGGAGGAGACCTTCAGGATCGCAACCGCCACGAAGATCGCGAAGATCAGCACAGGCACCACCTTGCCGTCCGCCGCGTCGCTGACCGGGTTGGACGGCACGAGGGAGAGAATAACCTGCGAGAACGTCGGCACTTCCCGCGCCGCGAATCCTTCCGGAGTCTCCTGCTGGATCCCCGAGCCGGGGTTGAAGAGCAGAGCGACGATCAAGCCGATAATCGACGCAACCCCCGTCGTGCCGAGGAACCAGGCTATCGTCTTGACGCCAATCGTGCGAAGCTGATTGATGCCGGTCAAGGAGGCGATGCTATTGAGCACCAACACGAAAACCAGCGGAATGACCAGCATCCGAATCAGGTTGACATAGATGGTCCCGAACGTGGCCACGCTCTGAAACTCGAACTTGAAGGACTGAAAAATAATGCCCGCCACGACGCCGAGGCCCATCCCCACGAGCACTCTTGTGCCGAATCCGACCCTTTTGCGGGCCAAATAGTACAAAACGATAAATACAGCGATAGAAACAATAAAGCTGAACCAGTTTGTTTCGATGGCCGAAAGCAAATTGTTTTCCACTTTATCCATTTCGTTCCCCTTCCTTATTCCCTAAGTATTCGACTAAGATTACTGCCCTAACAATAGTCCCATTGTCATAAAATTGTCAATATTTTTTTGTGACACGTTCATAATACCCAAAAGCGCCGACCGTTACGCCGCCGACGACCCGTTCGCGCCGGGTCCGCCTCGATAACTGCGAAAAAAAGAGCAGTATTCGGTTGCCCAATACTGCTCTTCGCTTCATCTGATAAAAATTCTCTATTCAAGCGATCCGACCGGTCCGGCGAATCTGCAGATCATGACCTCAAGTCGAAACGGTCCGCGTTCATGACCTTGACCCAGGCGGCAACGAAGTCGCGCACAAACTTCTCGCGGCTGTCGTCCTGGGCGTAAACCTCGGCGATGGCGCGCAGAACGGAATTCGAGCCGAACACGAGATCCACGAGGGTCGCCGTCCGCACAACCTCGCCCGTCTTGCGGTCGCGTCCTTCGTATACGCCTCCGTCCGCGGGCTTCCACTGTACGCCCATGTCGAGCAGGTTAACGAAGAAGTCGTTCGTGAGCGTGCCCGCGCGATCGGTGAATACGCCGTGCCGGGTGCCGCCGAAGTTCGTGCCCAGAACGCGCATCCCGCCGACAAGCGCCGTCATCTCCGGCGCGGTAAGGTTAAGCAGCTGCGCCCTGTCGATCAGAAGCTCCGCCGGACTTACGCCGTACTGCTTCTTCTGATAGTTGCGGAAGCCGTCCGCGACCGGCTCCATCATCGCAAAGCTCTCCACGTCGGTCTGCTCTTGCGTCGCGTCGCCGCGTCCCGCCGTGAAAGGAACGCTCACCTCGAAGCCCGCATCCCGCGCCGCTTGCTCCACCGCGGCGCTGCCGCCCAGGACGATCAGATCGGCCAGGCTGATCTTCTTGTCCAGATCGTCCCGGATAGCCTCCAGGATGGCGATCGCCTTCGCCAGCTGCTTGGGTTGATTGACTTCCCAATCCTTCTGGGGAACCAGACGGATTCGCGCGCCGTTCGCGCCTCCGCGCATATCGGAGCCGCGGTACGTGCTGGCCGAAGCCCAAGCCGTCGTCACCAGCTCGCCGACCGTAAGTCCGGAGTCCAAAATTCTCGTTTTCAGATCCTCGATTTCCGCGTCCGTCAATCGATAGTCCGCAGCCGGTATCGGGTCCTGCCAGATCAAAACCTCGTCGGGAACCTCAGGACCCAAATATCTGGCGCGAGGCCCCATATCGCGGTGCGTAAGCTTAAACCACGCGCGGGCGAATACGTCCGCGAACTCGTCCGGATTCTCGTAGAAGCGGCGCGAAATCTTCTCGTATGCCGGATCGGCGCGCAGCGCCATATCCGCGGTCGTCATCATCGTCGACACGCGAACGGACGAATCTTCGGCGTCCGGAGCAAGATGCGCCGCGTCAGGATTCACGGGAGCCCACTGATGCGCTCCGGCCGGGCTCTTCGTAAGCTGCCACTCGTAGCCGAACAGCATCTCGAAAAATCCGTTGTCCCACTGCGTCGGATTCGGAGTCCAGGCGCCTTCGATGCCGCTGGTGATGGCGTCCCGGCCTTTGCCGGAGCCGTGCGCGCTGATCCAGCCCAAGCCTTGCGCCTCGGCGGCGGCCCCTTCCGGCTCCGCTCCGACAAGCGCGGCGTCTCCCGCCCCGTGCGCCTTGCCGAACGTATGTCCGCCGGCTACGAGCGCTACCGTCTCCTCGTCGTTCATTCCCATCCGCTTAAACGTCTCGCGAATGTCGCGCGCGCTGGCCAGCGGGTCCGGAGTGCCGTTCGGGCCTTCCGGATTGACGTAGATCAACCCCATCTGCACGGCGGCAAGCGGATTTTCAAGCTCGCGGTCGCCGGTGTAGCGCTTATCTCCCAGCCATTCCGTCTCGGCGCCCCAGTAGATATCTTCTTCCGGATGCCAGACGTCCTCGCGGCCGCCGCCGAAACCGAACGTCTTGCCGCCCATCGATTCGATCGCGACATTGCCCGTAAGAACGAGCAGATCGGCCCATGAAATCTTGTTGCCGTATTTCTGCTTGATCGGCCACAGCAGCCGGCGGGCTTTGTCGAGATTGCCGTTGTCGGGCCAGCTGTTCAGAGGAGCGAACCGCTGCGAGCCGGAGCCGGCTCCGCCGCGCCCGTCGCCCGTCCGGTACGTGCCCGCGGAGTGCCAGGCCATCCGTATGAACAGCGGACCGTAATGTCCGTAGTCCGCCGGCCACCAGTCCTGGCTGTTCGTCATCAGCTCGCGAAGATCCTGCTTCAGCGCCTGATAATCCAGCTTGCCGAATTCCTCGGCGTAATTAAAGCCTTCATCCATAGGGTTGGACTTGCGGTCATGCTGGTGAAGGATGTTCAAGTTCAATTGATTCGGCCACCAGGTTCTGTTCGTCGTACCGCCGGAGCTGTGGCTTGTCGCGCCTCCGTGATGCACGGGACACTTTCCCGCGCCTGCACTTACCGTATCCATTCCGGTCACCCCTGTAAATAGAATTAATTTCAGATGATAATCATTCTAATTTAGTTATAAAGCTACTCCTCTCAGAATGCAATCCTTTATTTATGGAAGACCGTTCGATGAAATGCTTCACCCGCACTCCGCAATATACCCTCGCTTGAATTTATGATTGATTATTGTCGGGTATACTGATATGATAAACCTCGTAGATTAGGAAGCTATTAATTTTCAAAAACTGAGATTCACTGTCAGCAGATAATTTTTGACCACTTCCGACAAGAAGTTGAGGCCAACGGACAGCCGGGTCAAATGCCGATTGGCAACATACGTTGCCTTATTGATTGAGTTAAAAGCTCAAATTTTATGAGTTGGTTACTTTACAACCAGTGCATATCCGCACACAACTTGTGAAACGGTCAATAAGAGTGGCATAGTGATTATTTGCTATTTGGACTCTGAATCAACCGGGTATATTTTGAATATTAAGAAGCTCCTACTGAAATGTCATTCACATGGCAAGTAGAGGAGTATGCCGTCAGCGTGTGCTGCGAGCGTGCTTTTTGCTTTTTAATCAGGATAAATATATTGAAGCAAGCGATGTGCGCGATCGAAGCGTCTTCGGCTTGCTTTTTCTTATTGCTCGCATTTTATAAACGTTGGGAGAAATGAAAAATGGGTAAAGCGCTAATTATCGGTTGCGGCGGGGTCGCCTCCGTCACGATCCACAAATGTGTTCAAAATAGCGAAGTATTCGAGGAAATCTGCATCGCAAGCCGCACCAAGTCCAAATGCGACGCGTTAAAAGCCAAGCTGGACGGCGGCAAAACGAAAATCACGACGGCGCAAGTCGACGCCGACAACGTGGACGAGCTCATCGCCCTGATCGAGCGGGTCAAACCGGACATCGTCATTAATCTGGCGCTGCCGTATCAGGACTTGACGATCATGGATGCCTGCCTGGCCACCAAAACGCATTATATGGACACGGCGAACTACGAGCCGGAGGATACGGCGAAGTTCGAGTACAGCTGGCAGTGGGAATATCGCGAGCGCTTCGAGAAGGCCGGCATTACCGCGCTGCTCGGCAGCGGCTTCGACCCCGGCGTCACAGGCGTATTTTCCGCGTATGCGTTAAAGCATCACTTCGACGAAATCGAGTATATTGACATTCTCGACTGCAACGCCGGCGACCACGGCTATCCGTTCGCCACGAACTTTAATCCGGAGATCAACATCCGTGAAGTGACCGCCAACGGCCGCTTCTTCCAGAACGGAGAATGGGTCGAGACGAAGCCGATGGAGATCAAGCGGGTATACGACTTCCCGGAAGTCGGCCAGAAGGATATGTACCTGCTGTACCATGAGGAGCTGGAGTCCCTGGCCGTCAACATCCCGGGCGTCAAACGCATCCGCTTCTTCATGACCTTCGGCCAGAGCTACCTGACTCACCTGAAATGTCTGGAAAACGTGGGCATGACCTCGATCGAGCCGATCGAGTTCGAAGGCAAGCAGATCATCCCGCTGCAATTCCTGAAAGCCGTGCTGCCGGATCCCGCTTCCCTGGGACCTCGCACGAAGGGCAAGACGAACATCGGCTGCATCTTCAAGGGCAAGAAGGACGGAAAAGACAAAACCTATTACGTCTATAACGTGTGCGTGCACGAGGAATGCTATGAGGAAGTGGGCTCCCAGGCCGTGTCGTACACGACCGGCGTTCCTGCCATGATCGGCGCCATGATGATTCTGACGGGCAAGTGGAACAAGCCGGGCGTATACAATATCGAAGAGTTCGATCCGGACCCGTTCATGGAAGCTTTGAACAAGTGGGGACTGCCTTGGCAGGAAGATCATAACCCGCTGCTGGTCGATGCCGATCGAATCCCGGAGACGGAAAAAGAACTCGTAGCGGAGCATGCCTAATTCGATGAAATTCGATCAGCTGCCCACTCCATGTTACGTTGTCGACGAAGCCCTGTTGGAAAAAAACCTGAAGATTCTGCGCGGAGTCATGGACCGCACCGGATGCAAAATCATCCTGGCGCAAAAAGCGTTCTCCATGTACAAGATGTACCCTCTCGTTGCCGAATATTTGAGCGGCGCGACGGCAAGCGGATTGCACGAAGCTCGCCTGGGACAAGAGGAGATGGGGAAGGAAAACCACGTCTTCTCGCCGGCTTACCGCGACGATGAGATCGATGAGATTATCTCGCTGTGCGATCATATTATTCTCAATTCCTTCTCCCAGGTGGAGAAGTTCAAGGATAAGGTGCTGCAGGCCGGCAAGAAGGTCGGCCTGCGCATCAACCCCGAATGCTCTACGCAGCAGGGGCACGGCCTTTACGATCCTTGCGCTCCGGGCTCCCGCTTCGGCGTGACGCTGGAGCAGTTCCGTCCGGAATTGCTGGACGGCATTTCCGGCCTGCATTTTCACACCCTGTGCCAGCAGAACTCGGACGACCTCGCCGTTACGCTTCAGGCCGTGGAAGAGAAGTTCGGAGCCTGGCTCCCGCAGATGGAATGGATCAATTTTGGCGGAGGCCATCATATTACCCGGGAAGATTACGACATTCCGCTGCTGGAGTCGTGCATCAAGCGCATGCAGGAGAAGTACGGTCTGGAGGTCTATCTGGAGCCGGGAGAGGCTGTAGCGCTCAACGCGGGGTTCCTGGTGTCCACCGTCCTGGATACGGTGCGCAACGGCATCGAGATCGCGCTTCTGGACACTTCCGCTTCCTGCCATATGCCGGACGTGCTCGAGATGCCCTATCGTCCCCCTCTGATCGACTCGGGGGAGCCGGGCGACAAGCCGTTCCTCTATCGGCTCGGCGGCTCGACCTGCATGTCGGGCGACATTATCGGCGATTATTCCTTCGACCGGCCGCTCAAGATCGGCGATCGGCTCGTCTTCGGGGATATGGCGATCTATTCGATGGTCAAAAATACGACGTTTAACGGCATGGCCCTTCCCGCCATCGCCATTCGGAAGAAGGATGGAGATTGCGAGGTCGTTCGCGAATTCGGGTATGAGGAATTCAAGACGCGATTGGCTTAATGCGGCACTTTAAGCTGCTTTACAGGATAATCGATCCATAAGCTGTAAGGGGTATGTACCTCCTTTCACTGCTATACGTTCCTGAAATGACAAGGTTAAACCCGCCAATGGGCGATTCAGGAGCGTAGGAGGCAGTCTTGAAGGAGATACATACCCTTTCTTTGTCTGTCACTCTCTTAACGTCCGATCAACCCGTACAGCATCAGCTTATACAGCTCGCCGGCTTTTGCCTGGTGTTTGGAGGCCGTTCCCCACCGTGACAGTATGCTGCCGACGGCGCCTAAAAACTCCAGCACTGTCTCCGTAGAGATCGAAGCGTTGATGGCTCCTTCCCGTTTGCCGCTTTCGATGAACGCCTCCAGAATGTCCAACCGAATCTCGTTCGCGCTTGCATGAAGCAGTTCCACGAACACCTTGTCGTCGATCGCTTCCTTCGAGAAATAACGCTCCAACAGCTCGTTCGGCATTTCGGAGCAGAGCTCCACGGCCTGCAGCAGCTTCTCTTTGAAGCCGATGCCTTCGTTTAACAAACGTTTCACCGTTTGCGTCGTTTCCAGCGTCAGAATGCGCGCGCATTCCTTGGCCAACCCTTCCTTGCTGCCAAAATAATTGTAGATCGATACGGTGGAAACGCCCGAAGTGGCCGCCAATTCGTTAATGCTGACATTCGTGTAGCCTTTCTCCCGAAACAGCTCCAGAGCCGCTCGCATGATCGCCTCTTTTTTCCGCTGCGTTCTGATTTCGTATTTGTTCACACGCATACCCCTTCAACATGGATACCTTTATTATCTCATAAGTCGGCAGGTTTTTAATCCTCACCGTATAATTTAAAAACTTGTTGACAACCCAAGGGATATTCGTTAGTTTTTAAATACAATCCACATAATTTAAAAACTATTGCAAGGAGCATCCTCATGAAATATTAATGTTCGGCCGAGGCGTCATCTCCGCTCTCTACGGGTGGGCGTTCGAGAAAGCGGGGCACGAGGTGGAATTTTACGTTCGTCCGGGGCGTAAGGAGCAATACGGTTCCGAGCTCGATCTGGACATTCTGGATGGACGCGCAAGCTTCAAAGGCGTTCCCGTGAAGGAAAAATGGACGATTCGGATGCGGGAGGAGCTGACGCCCGATCATGATTACGACTTGATCGTGCTGAGTGTCAATCACAATCAGTTCAAGGATGTGGTTAAGGTTGTCGGGCCGAATGCGGGGAAGGCGACGATCCTCATTTTCAATAACCTCTGGGACGATCTGCGCGACTTCGCCGAGGGACTGCCTATGGACCAGATTGTGTGGGGTTTCCCGGGCGGCGGCGGCGGCTACAGAAACGCTCGCAAGCTGGAGGGCGGATTTATGAAGGCCGTTTATTTGCAGACCGAGGAGACCGCGGCTTCCAAGCCGCGGCATCAAAGCGTAGCGGAGGTCTTTCGGCAAGCGGGCTTCTCGTTCTCCTGGCAGAAGAATATACGCGACTGGTACTGGCTCCACTTCCTCATGAATGTGGGCATGTCCGCGCAAGTGTTGAAGGACGGCAGCCATCAAGAGCTATTCCGATCTCCGAAGAAGCTGGCGCAGATGATCCTGCTCATACGCGAAATGCTTCCTCTGATCGCCGCCAAGGGCGGCAAAGTCGGGTTGGGCGCTTCGCTCGCGATGCGGCTGCCGGCCGGATGGATCGGTTATGCCATGTATCGCTTCCTGAAAATCGATTCGGTTCTCTCCGCCGTCATGGAAAGATTGGCGAGCACGGCCTACATTACGCGCGAGTCGTTCGCCCACTTCCCCAACGATATTCTGGCCGACGCCCGCAGGCTCGGCGTATCGCTCCCGCGGCTTGAAGCGATGGAACGTTATTTTCGGTAATCCCGGCCGGGGCAGCGGCTTATTGAACCTTGCCTTCGCGCAGCGATTCGACGGATTTGTCGATGCGCCGCTGCCTCGTTTCGGCGCTTTTGGCGCCTTCAACGTTTGAATAGAGGGCGCTCCGCCGTCCGTTCAGGACTTGGATACACCCTCTTTTCGAAATCGTTCCGCCCCGATCGGGCACTGGCAAAATTTCCGTAGCGAATGCAGGCGCAAGCCCCTCGCTTGCGTTCGGGCTTACTTCAATATTCCCCTTTAATGACAAAAAACGAGCCCCGTATCGTTCCGGCCAGCTTGGACTTCTGTCTGGCGAACTTAAACTTCCCCTCCAGCTCCTTCGGCACTTCCATCCCCTCGGACAGCTTGAAGCCGACGGCCCGCTTCTTCGGATCGTCCACCGTATACAAGACGTTAACCGCCAATCCGTCCTCGTAAAAGACGAAGGTCCAGTCGATATTTTCCACTCGCAAACGCGAAGTTTCCAAGGGCTTGGCGGCAAATTCAATGTCGCGTTCTTCCTTCAAAATCCGGTTCACGTACGCCACGGTCTCCTGGCTTTCACCGGCCGGCACGACGGTAAATTCATGCTTGTATTTGTTCGCAAAATAGCGGGCTTCATTCGCGCGCAAACCGGCAAGCGCATCGGCTACGAGCGAAGATTCCAGGCCAACGGTGGACACCTGTTTGAAATCGACGACATAGGACATTTTCATCGCTCCTCTTATCTCTTTATTCCCCGACATCGGAAATTCATAAGCCGCAATCCGTTCTGATCAGACACCGTTCAGTGTCCCTTCTCCATCTTAAGACACCTTTTGGTGTCTGGTCAACACCCATTTTCGCCAAGCCTTTAGTTCCCTTCTATGGAAAAGAGCCCGTCGCCCACTTATTGCGAACGGATAGAGGATAACCGTTCCCGGGCTTGCTTAATCGTCTGCTCCACGATTTCGGCGGCCGTTCGTTGATCCCTCGCCAATCTGAGGCCTTGGCCCGCCCATAGCGACATGAACTCCGGATTGTCCGCTTGGGCCGCCGCCTGGCGAATGTCCCTCGTCAGGGCATTCTGGATCGGATAATCGGGGAGGGTTCCGGTATAGGAACGCATATCGTCCATAAACTCCGTTCGAATGCCGCGCGCGGCCTTGCCTGAATAAGCGGTTGTGATCTCGGTGGAATCCTCCTGCGACGCCAGGAGCTTCCGCTTGTGCGCCGCATGGGCTCCGCTCTCGGCGCTGGTCAGGAACGCGGTGCCCATCTGCGCGGCGGAAGCCCCCAATACAAGGCTGGCGGCCAACCCGCGTCCGTCCATGATTCCTCCCGATGCAATGACGGGGACCGACAGATGATCCGCCATTTGGGGAACCAGGGCCATGGTGCCGATAAGCGCGTCGGCGGCGCTTGTCGCGAATGTGCCGCGATGCCCTCCCGCTTCGCTGCCCTGGGCCACGACCGCGTCCACCCCGGCGGCTTGCAGCCTAATGCCCTCCTCCACCGTCGTCGCCGTGCCGATCACGAAGGTTCCGCGTTGCTTAAAAGCCTCGATCACCTCGCGCGACGGTATGCCGAAGGTAAAGCTGAACACCGGCAACTTCTCTTCCAGCAGTACCTGTACTTGCTCCTCGAACGATTCGGCAAACCTGGAGATCGACGGGCCCGGTGCGACGCCCAGCTTCGCCCGATATCGATCCAGGTAGGCGTTCATTCCGTCAATCGCTTCCTTCGGCGTATTCGCTTCCTCGGGCACGAACAGATTCACTCCGAAGGGGCGGTCCGTTAATCGTCCGGTCTCTCTGACCGCGCTCCGAATTTGCTCGGGCGTCAAGTAACCGGCCCCCAGACTGCCGACTCCCCCGGCGTTCGACACGGCCGCAGCCAATCGAGGCGTCGCAGGTCCGCCGGCCATGGGCGCTTGAAAAATCGGATATTGAATTTCGAGGATACGCGTTAATTCCGTTTTTAGCATTTTCGAACCCTCCGTGTTCTCTGTTATTTCCATTATAGTGCTCGCCTTTTCCGAGTCCACCGTCTTTCGAACTATTCAGACGCCGCGTTTGTCCGCGGCGTCTGAAACGGCGGGCTGTTACTGTTTCTTAAGCCTGTATAGAGAAGGATGGAGCCCCTTCAAGCTGAGGACGGCCATCGTGGAACAACTGAACTGCAGCTTCTCGGCCGCCGACTGCAAGGCGTCATCCGCATCCGTAAGACAAATGAAGGTCCCTTGCCGCTTTAGTACCCGTTTTATTTCCTTGAAAATATCGCCATACAGTCGGGGCAGATTTTCGCCAGTAGAGATTTGACGGCCAAAGGGCAGATTGGCAGCCGCCTTATCGACATGACCGGAATCGATCGGCAGATCGCGGGCGTCCCATTGCAAAATGCGCACCCGGTCGTGCAGCCCGACATTGTCCAGGGAGGCTTCTACCGCCGCTGCCGACAGGTCTCCTCCGTAAATTCGACAATGCGGGTAAGCGCGACGCTCGGACAGGAGCGTTCCCGAACCGCAGCACGGATCAATAAACACGTCAGTTTCCTCGGGATTCGATAACCAGACGAGAGCATGGGCGACGGAAGGCCGCAACGCGGCATGAGCAAATCGTCTCTGTTCCGCCCGATAACGAAAGGAGGCATCCGTCAACCGCAAAGCGAAAACGGCATCGTCATCGCGGATATCCAGCCGAAACTCCACCTCGTGACTCCCCGAAGCGTCGTACCGCAATCGGGGATAACGCCGCGCCATTCCTTTGGCCGCCGCCTCCGCCGCGTCGAACCGCGAGTAGGTATGATCCCCCGTTCGGCTGGCGTTTATTTTATAACCGGCCATACCGAAATTCTCTATCAATTCCCAAGGCAGGTCGGCTTGGGAGATTTCATGCTCGATACCGGCCAGGTGCATCTTGTGGGGGCCGACCCGGAAACGGTGAATCGGGCGGTACAGGTTGTCCGCCGTTCGCAAAGCCATCAAAGCCTCTGCGGGCCGGGCGGAATGAAAGAAAACCTTCCCCCGTTCCGTACGTTGCATTTGGGCATCGGCAATTTTGACCCGAATTTCATCCTCCAACACAAACTCCAGCCCCGGTAACACCGTCGCAAAATAAAGCGCCATCCCTTTTACCCCTTCGTATTGGATTTCGGAGCATAAAAAAAACGCAAATGAACAAAAGTTCATTCGCGTCTTCTATGCGCAAGGCGTTCCCTCGACAGGAGCGCCTCTCAGATTGACAGGATTGAATGTTCGTTCCTTGACAGCGAAAGCATGCGAAATTCCATGAGAACGAAACCTGGAACATGGGTTCCGGGCCTCTGTTACGCGCATGTCTTTCTTGCTATTCAGTTAGATCGTTATCCGATCGTAACTGTCAAGAAAACGGCCATCATCAAGATCAATCCCTCCATCCCTACGAATAGCGCAATTATACAACACCAAGCCGTGCCTGACAATTTCACAGAATCCGCAGACGATCGCAACAAGTTCGCAATATCCGCCTGTTATGATTCTGGAAACGGAATTTTACAAAGGAGCCCAGGGAAAAATGAATATACAGCAGAAGGAAGTCGGGGGAATGGAAGAAGCGAAAAAGCATAAGGCGTTAATTGTTATCCTGGCCGTCATCGCATGCATTAGGCCCATCATGAGCATAACCGGCCTGTCGGAGCAGATCGGTCAACCGGTCGCGAGCCTCTCCGCCACGGCGGTCATAACGCTTGTCTGGATCGCGGCGGCCGTATTCGCCCGCGTTCGCCAGCCGGTCGTCGTACTGATGTTCACCGGCATCGCCTACGGTTTGTTGGCCATCGTTCTCAGCGCCATTCTGTCGCCGATTCTGAGCGGGCATCTGCAGGGGCCGCTTTTGAATCCCTTGGCCATCATAAGCACGCTTGTCACCAACGCGATCTGGGGCATCGTCTCCGGGCTTCTGGCTCTCGTTGCGATGCGTCTGAGCCGATCGTGATCGTGTTCTCCGCCAAGCAAGTTCAACAGCCCTCCCGGTGACGGGAGGGCTACTGTGCATTTGGGATGGCCGACATCGTTCGAAAGTCGCCTGGGCGAGATCAGTCCTAATTCGGCCCGACCGTCATATCAAAGGCGTAGCTGCCCGAATCGAGGGAGATCACCGCCTCGTCCGCCTCCTGCCTCGCATGAAGGGAGGCGGAAGCCGACTCGGATCGGGACCAGACCGTCTCCCGGCCTTCCCGTTCGGAGATGGACAGGACGAGCGCATCGCGGCTTCGCAGCGGAAAACGGACCTCCGCGCTGCCGTTCGGCGGGATTCGGATCTCGCATTCCCAGCGGTCGGCGCTCATCCGGGACCAGCGAACGGCATACGGTCCGCGAAGCGTATGGATCGAGGCCGACGCATGGCTCAGGTTCTCCGTCCGGAACGGCCTGAACACCGCGCGTCCGAATGCGACGGCGTCGGGATGCGGGGCCAATCCGGCCAGATGCTTGAAGAACCATGCGCTTACGCTTCCGAACATCGGGTGATTGTGGGAGTCGTGCCCGTCCCAAGATTCCCACAGCGTAGTCGCGCCGCTCTCGATCATATGCCCGTAGCCGGGATAATCCCGCGATCGGACCATCTCCAAAGCCAAATCCGTCTCCCCCCGCTCGCTCAGCACGTCGAACAGGAAGAAGGTGCCGAAGATGCCGGTATCCAGATGCCCGTTCAGATGATCCCGGTAATGCCGCGTAACCCGCTGCCACGCTCGATCGGCATCGCCTTCGGGGACGCAGCCCAGCACGAGAGGGAACAGATCCGCGCCTTGCCGTCCGATGGAGTAGCTGGCCGTGCCGGGGTTGAAGAACGCCTCGTTAAACGAATCGCAGATGAGCCGATACAGCTCCGCGTACCGCCGGCGATCCTCCTCGCGGCCGAGAACCTCGGCAATCTTGGCCATCATCCCCACCGTATAGGCATAATAGAACGTGCTGACCAGCACGGGAGGAAGCTCGTTCGCGCCGGGAACGCACCAGTCTCCCAGAAACCAGCTGTCCGGTTCTTCGAACTCGACCAGATGCCCGCCGCGATTGCGGGTGCCCAGATAAGCAATCCAGCTTTTCATCCCGTCGTAATGCTCGGCCAGCAGGCGCCGATCCCCATACAGCCGGTACATGGTCCACGGCAGGATGACGTAAGCGGAGCCCCAGGCTGCGCCTCCTCCGCCCCCGTTAAACGGGGCGGTGTGGGGCACGAAGCCCGTCCGTTTGTTCTGCGAATCGCCGATATCCGCCGTCCACTTGGCATAGAACGCGGCCATGTCGAAATTAAAGCTCGCCGCTTCGGCGGTCAGATGTCCGTCGCCCGTATAGCCCAGCCGCTCGCGATGCGGACAATCGCTGGGCACGCCGCCATGCAGATTGGTTAGCTGCGACCAGCGACAGGCCTGCTGCACCCGATTAAGCAGCGGGTCGGAGCAGGCGAACTCGCCGGCGTGTTGAACGGCGGCGTGAACGACGACGCCGTCGAGATCCGCCAGCTCCGGCACTCCGGGATATCCGGTCACCTCCGCGTAGCGAAAGCCGTGCCAGACGAACCGGGGCTCGTATTGCTCCCTGCCCCGGCCGCTCAGGATATAGGTGTCGGTCTGGATCTGCGCTTCTCCTCCGCAGCTGCTTGGGTCAAGTTCCCCGGCCGCTCCGAGATTTTCCGCGAATCTCAGCGTGACCCGCTGCCCTGCGCCGCCCTGCATGCGAATGCGCACCCAGCCGGAGAAGTTCTGGCCGAAGTCGAATACATAGACGCCCGGCCGCGGCTCACACCGGGAGACAGGGGCGAGCGTATCGATGATCCGGTCCGGAGGAGACAGCTGGGCCGTCAGCCGCCCGGCCGGCGCGCGGACCGCGCGGGCCCCATCCCATGAGGAATCGTCGAAGCCGATCTCCGTCCAACCGCGCCGCTCGAGCCGGGCGTCGTAAATCTCCCCGTAGAAGACGTTGTTAAACACGATCGGCCCGGAGCTGCACTTCCAGCTTTCATCGCTGCGAATACAGTCCGTCGTCCCGTCCTCGTACACCAGGAGCAGCTGCAGGATCAGCCGGGGCGAACCATAGCTCATTTTTCCTTCGACCGTTCTCTCCGTCTGGTTGTAGAAGCCGTTGCCCAGCATGACGGCTATGGCATTCTCTCCGCCAAGAAGCTCGGAGGTTACCGCATATTGAAGGTAGTGGACCCGCTTGGAGGTCTGGTCGTCGAAAGGATACAGCAGCCCTTCGATCCGGCGGTCGTCGTAATCCGTCCAGTTCGGAACGAGGACGTCGTCCCCGATCCGTCGGCCGTTCAGATGCAGCTCGAAGTAGCCCAGACCGGATATCGCGACGGAGGCGCGCGAGACGGGCTTCTCCAGTCGGAAGGTCTTCCTGAACAACGGAGCCGCGATCGCCTCGTCGGCGCCGATCCACCGCGCGGTCCATTCCTCCGGGCCAAGAACGCCCATCTCAAACACAGCCGCCTCTTCCGCCTCATAGCAGGTTCCGTCCTGGTCCCAGCTTCGGACCGTCCAGTAACAACGCTGCCCGCTGGTCAACCGCTTGCCCGCATACGCGACGTGAAAGGTTTCGGCGGAATCGACCCGGCCCGAATCCCATAATTCGCCGACGCCGGCCAGCGCATCGGCTTCGCGCTCGGACACGACGATTCGATAAGCCGCCTGCCTGCGGCCTCGCCGGGAGCTGAGCAGCTCCCAGCTGAAGCGAGGCACATGGGTTTGCACGCCAAGGGGGTTGTCGTTATATTCGCATCGCAATCTCGTGATCTTATTCATGCCGCACTCCCTTCACGTCCTGCTTTAACCGCGCGTTCTTCGGCTTCGGTTCGCCTGTTTATTGCATACGCGTCCAGTCGAATTCGATCGTCCGCAGGAAAGCGCGGGCAATCAGCAGATGCCCCGTCCAGTTCGGATGCACGCGATCGGAAGCGATCGTCGTCGGATGCACATGCTCAAGCAGCGGAGCAAACGCCGCCTGCACGTCCACGAAGACGGCTCCGCAGCGCTCCGCCACCCGACGGGCCGCCTGGCCGTATTCGTCCATCCGGCGGCGCATCCGGTCGTCGGCATTCGGCTCTAGATAGAACGGGGACATCACGACCAGCCCCTTCAATCCGGGCAGGGCCGATGCCGCCAAACGTTCCAGCTTCGTCTCGTATTCGTCCGGCAGCACATGCGACTCCGGAATGGTCGGCTGGTCGAATTGCCTCCATACGTCGTTAATGCCGATCATGACGGACAGCCAGTCCGGCTTGAGATCCAGAACGTCCGTCTGCCAGCGGCTCTCGAGATCGCGGACGGTATTGCCTCCGATCCCCATGTTGGTCACGCGAATGGCCAGCTCCGGGTAAGCCGCCTGCAGCAGCGTGTCCACAAACGCGACGTAGCCCTTGCCCACCCCCTGGAACAACCCTTCGCCCTGCGGAAATTTCCGCTCGCCGTCGGTGATCGAATCTCCGATCATCACCAGTCTCTGTCCTGTCGTCAGCTTCATTGCCGCAGCTCTCCCATCGTTGCACGCTATCTATTCGTTTCCTTATTGTTTCGATCTCCGAAGCGCTTCTTCCTGCCGCGCCAGCCGCTTTTTCACCGAACTTTCAGCCGCAGCGTCTTCACCTCGAACGGGCGGAAGTCGAGGCGGATTGCGCCTTCGGCGCAGGCAAGCTCAACAGGCTCTTCCTCCAGCATGTTCGTCTCGCAAGCCTGCGCGAACGGCAAGTCCGTCCTCACCTCACAGGTTACCGTCGCCCCTTTGCACTCATACAGCCGGACGATCCAGTCGCCCGATCCGTCTTCGGCCGGCTTGACGGTCTCCGCGATCACATTGCTTCTGTCCGTGCGGAGCAGCGACCGGCTTTCGCCCCCGGCTCCTCCCGGTGCCGCAGTCAGCGGATAGTTCAGTTCGTAAGCCTCCCGAACGACCGGGCTGTCGAAGAACGAGCCGTCCCAGGCGACAAAGCCGTAGGTAAATTGATGCGTGCCTTGATCGGACGTCTCGTCCGGATACGTCGGCGCCCGCAGAAGCGTAAGGCTCATCGTATGGTCGTCGACGGAAATCCCGTACTTGCAGTCGTTCAGCAGCGCGAAGCCCCGGTTCGCTTCCGCCAGCGCCGACCACTTGTGCTGGCTGACCTCGAACCGGTCCGCATCGTGCGGACGCGAGGCGTGGTTCGGTCTCTTGACGTGCCCGAACTGAATTTCGTGCAGCGACTCGTTCGTGCGAATACGAACGGGGAAGTCCACCTTGAGCAGCTTGTTTGCCTCTCTCCAGTGAACCGTCGTATGGAACTCCACCCGCCGGCTGCCGGCCCGAAGGCGAATATCCTGAATCAGGGTGGAACGGTTCAGCTCCCGCTCGACCCGGACGGCGGCGAACAACGGACCGCTAGCCGACACGGTTACCTTGGCGCTCGCAGTCAGCTCGAGCTCCGCCGACCGGTACCTCCGGTCAATCTCCCAGGCGTCGAAGTCGGACGGTTGGTCGCGGTACATCCTCATCACGTTGCAGGCTCCCGCCGCCCAGTCCGTTCCGGTCGTCTTGTCGAAGATGCGCGCAAGCTCGCCCCGTTCGTTGATCTCGATAGACAGAAGCTCGTTCTCGAGACGGCTCGCCGTCGCTTGCACGGCGGACACAGCAGGCACGGCTGACGGAACGTCCGCCTCCTGAGCGCGCTCCTCGCGCCCCGCCTTGAACGTCGCCCAGCCCAGCGAAGGCGCCTCGACTTCGGCGTAGCCGACGCCGTCATGCCATTGCACCGGCAGCCGGTTGCCGGACGCGTCCGAGACGGTCTTCACGCCTTCCGGCAGGACGACCAGTCCGGCTCTCTCCCAGGACAGCGAGTTGAACACGGCGATGCTCTCCTCGCCACCGCCGGCGATCGCCGCTCTCGCTTCGGAGGCCTGGACGTCTATCTTCCGGTTCAGAGCGGTTAACTCCGCCTGGGCCTCCTCGTGCACGCGATGAATGGAGGAGCCCGGCAGAATGTCATGGAATTGGTGCAGCAGCAGCGTCTTCCACAGCCCGTCCATCTCCCGGTAAGGGTACGCCCGCTCCCGAAGCAGCCGCGCCGCGGCTCCCCACAGCTCGATCTCGCGGAAGCCGATCTCCGCCTTCCGGTTCAGCTTCTTGATCAAGGCCTGCGTCGTATACGTTCCCCGGTGCGCCGAATAGTACAGCTCGCCGACATATTTGGCGTCCGGAACGCCTCTCTCGATCTGATCCTCGAAGTAATCGATCGGCGAGCCGTGCTTCGTCCGGGGCGCGCCCTCCAGGTCGGCGAGACGGCGCATGAATTCCAGGTCGTCCCGATTGGCTCCGCCGCCGCCGTCGCCGTGTCCGAACTGCGTCAGCCTCGTCGTGATGCCGTCTTTCTGCACCAGTTCCTTCCACTGGTGGATCAGGAACGACGGGTTGATCCGAATCGGGTAATAATCGCCGTAATTCAGCAGGTGCGCCAGAATTTGCGAGCCGTCGATTCCTTCCCAGACAAACGTATTGTATGGGAACGGATCGCCGATATTGTCGTAGGTTCCGAACATCTTCACGGAGGCAAAATATTTCAGCCCGCAGCCCTTCATAATCTGCGGCAGGTTCCCGGAATAGCCGAATACGTCCGGCAGCCACAGCATCTCGTTGTCCTTGCCGAACTCCTCCTTGAAGAATCGCTTGCCGTGCGCCGCCTGACGGATCAGGCTTTCGCCGCTCGGCAGGTTCGTGTCGGGCTCGACCCACATGCCGCCTTCCGGGATGAGCTGCCCTTCCCGAACCGCTGCTTTCATCCTCGCGTACAGCTCCGGATACAGATCCTTGGCCAGCTGGAACAAGTACGGCTGACTCTGGACGTAGCGATATTCCGGGTATTCCTCCATCAGCGCAAGCTGGTTGGACATCGTGCGAGCGATCTTCCGCTTCGTCTCCGCGATCGGCCACAGCCAGGCAATGTCCAGATGCGACTGCCCCATAAGATGAAGGGTCGGAGCCGTCGAGCCGTTGACGCACTCGAGAAGAGGCTTCAGTATCTGTCTGCATTGCCCGATATTGCGGGTCAACGCTTCCTCTCGCAGAGTCAGATCGATGACGGAGAATACGCGGGTCAGCCCGCGGTCGATCTCGGCGACGCGCAGCGAGTCCTCGTCGAGGTGGTTCCGCAGATCGTACAGACACTCCAGGTCGATAAAAAACTGATAGATTTCTTCTTCTACGAGATAGAGGAAGGATTCCCCGAAAGTCGGCTGCCGCCCCGAGTGACCGGCATAAGCCTCCGCGACGATCTCGAACCGCTCGCCGGCCCGCGCGGCGCGAGTCAGCGTCAGGTCGTGATGCTGCAAGTCCATTGCCCCGCTCACGGCTCCGTTAACATAGATCGTGGCCTCGGAGCCGAAGTCCAGCATGACGGCCAGCCGCTTGCCTTCGGCCTGCCGCGGCGCGACGACCGACGACCGGAACCAGGCGTAAGCCCAATCCTCGCCCCATCGTTCGCCGGAGACGAAAGGCCGGAACGGCCTTCCTTCCAGACCGCCGACGGATAGCTGCTCTTGCGTCGTAAAGCCGGAGAAGCTCAGGGCTTCGACCTTGGTTAACAAATATTGATTCTTTTTCTTCAACAACTTTTCAACATGAAAGAGGATTTCTTTTTTCGTTTTCAAGTCTCTGCTCCTATCCTATGAGTTGCTCAACGCTGCGCGAGCATTGCTGATTCGAATCGTAGCCAAGCCGTGCTGCGGCAGGGAAAGCCGAGCCTCGCGCTCCCCTTCCGGCAGCGCCGCATACGGCAGCGGCTCCCGCGGCTTGCCGTCCAGCTCGACGAGAGCCATCCGCCCGGTCCCCAACGCCACGGAGACGAGGAGAGAGAAGCTAGCGGCTTCGGAGCCGGAATTATAAAGCCGAACCAACAGATCGTCCCCGTCCATTCGAACGGAAGAAACCTCGATCGCAGGATCGGTCACGCGAAGCAGCGAGACGGAGGCCGTCTGCAGACGCCGGCCGTACGCCGACAGCAGCGGTTCCGCCCAGCGGGCGCTCTCCTGTTGAAGGCCGGCGCGATCCCACCGTTCGGCGTGCGGCAGGACGGCATAACGCATCTGCTGAACGCCCGTCAGCGGACGCTTGCCCCACCAGAAGCCGCCTTCTCCTCCCCAGCCGAGCGTCAGCGCCAGCGGCTCGTCCTTCGCGTGGGAGTAATCGGTCGTATGGTCGGAGAATACCGCCAGCCCGTAACCAAGACGGTCGTCATAGGCATCGACCCAGTTGAGGACGATATTGTGCTTAATCTCGTCCCAACGCTCGTAATGCGTGTCTTCGTGCCGGCTCTGCGCAACGTCGAAGGCGGCGTTCTTATAAATCCGCCGATCTTCGAGCAGCGCCGGGAACCGGGCCTGCAGCTTGTACCGGGTATTGTGATGAGACTTTCTTCTCTCCGTCGTGCGATGCTCCGGAGCCATCTCCCACGGATCTCCGATCCACGTCTCGGCCTCGTAGCGGAACCGGACGTGGAAGTCGATCCTTCTTTGCCCCCGAGCCGCGGATAACGTCGCGACATACTCGATGTCCGCGAATCGGCCTTTCATCTCGACGACGGCCCGCAGCGGACCGCCCTCCTTGACCGTCAGAACGACCGGCGCTTCCGTACTGCTGCCCCATCGGTTGAGCCCAATGTGGAAACCGGCAAATTCATTAAACGGCCGCTCGGACGACACGATCGGTCGATTGTGCGCCTTGTCGAACCATTCGGCAATGACCCCGCCGCGGGCGGCGTCGATCCGAAGCTTGTATTGGTCGGTCTCGATCCATGCGGCTTCCCCTTGTACGGATACGGAAACGCGCTCCCCCTCCGGTACGGAGACCTCCGCCTGCGGATCGTTCGAATGCAAGTGCTCGACGGCATACGTCCTGTAACCCATGGCGGGCGGCTCCGCTTCGAAGATCAGCTTGCACGCATGGAGACTGCCGTCCTCGCGATTGACCCGCGTCGGCACGCTCTGGCTCGGAACCTCGTTCCCGTCCGCGTCCCGAACCCGGATGGCGTTCGTGCCTCCCGCAGCCGGGATCTCCACCTCCGTCAGCTCCTTCCGGCCGGAGCCCGACAGGTTGAACACGCGGACGGCGAATTCCGCGCCGCCGTCTTCCTCCTGCCGAAGGCGATCCGCAGCTCGACCCAGCAGCTCGTCGCTCAGCGACTCGGCCGCCCAGCTCTGCGCGCCGGCCTGCCAGGCCCACTGCTCGCGGCCGTCCCGCGTCGTCGCGCAGATCCAGGCGTCATGATGCTGGGATAGCAGCAGCTGGTCCCAAGCCTCGCGCAGCCGCTCCTGCGGATAGCGATCTCCGTGAAGCACGCTTGCCAGAGCGGCGAGCTTCTCCGCCGCGACGATCTTGTTCTCCGCCGCCCGAACCTCCCGAGACATGCGTTGAAGCGTGGCTTCGCCCCACGGCAACGTGCAGCGAATATCCTCCTGCGTGAAATGCCAGGGCTCCGTCGGCTGCTCGGCAATCGTCTCCATATACTCGCGCCAGGTCACATACCGAATCTCATCGCGATCCAGCCGCGGATTCGCCGGCCATCCCAGATCCTGCAGGAAGCTGCCGACCGGATGGGCAATGCCGCGCGCGAGACATTTGTCCACGAATTCGGGGGCCATATGTCCGGCCTCGGTCTCCCAGCAATTCACCAGCTCCTCGCAATCGTACCGCGGCACGCAAGGTATGGCCGTTCCGTCCGGCCCGGTCCACAGCACCGTCTCGCGATCGATGCCGGAGGCGTAGCCGCCCCAAGCCGTCCCCGGATTTTTGAGCACGGCGCGCTTGTAGCCGAGCGACCGAAGAAGCTGCGGATAGCTGCTGCTCCAACACGGCTCCTGGGTGGCATAGGTATCGACGACAAGATCGGGAAAATGCTCGCGAACGACCTCCAGGCCGCGAATCAGATGCCGAATGTTGCTTTCCCCGCCGATGACCCAGCCGAAGGGCTGAGCGTAGCTGGCCGCCACCATCTCCAGCCGCGACGCGTCCCCCTCGGCCAGATGCTCCCTGATCTCGTCGTAAGAGCCGGGGTCGGTTCGCCGCAGCACCTCCCAAGAGATGGGCTCGATGTCGAGACAAAGCTTCCATTCCGGCCTTTGCCGCAGCCGTCTGAGCACGTCCGCCCACGAGCCCAGAGGCATGTGTCCTTTAATTCCGCCGTGATAGCCGTCCACGAAATAAGCTTTCTTCATTCTCTCTCCTCCCCTTGCATCGCTCGCGAATAATGAGATCCCGCCGCAGGTGAACACCATGGCGGCGGGACGTCTTCTTGCTTGCAGGCGCCGGCTGCTCGCCAGGCGATGAGCCCCCGGCGAGCAGCGCGTGTTCCTTCCGACGATTAATTCATCGCGCGCTGCGCGGCGTCGTTGTAGATCTTCAGAACCTTGTCGATATCGCCCATTCCTTTGACTTTATCGGTGAACTTGCTCCAGTTGTCGAAGCTTTCCTTGCCCGCGACGAACTTGGATTCCTCGGATTGAATGTACGTCTTGATCGGCGTCATGATTTCCGAGATTTGCTGGCTCTCGTCCTGCGTGAACTGAATCGCCGGAGCGGTATAGCTGGACGGCACGTAGTCGTTGTCCGGCATCGGCAGGCTTCTCAGGTAAGTGGATTTCTCGATAGGCGCCTCTTCGTACTTGCCGTCGAAGTACGTGTAGTCCATCGCCGCGAAGTCGACGAACGCTTTGGAATCGGCGGAAATCTGCAGGCCCGGCCGGTAATGCTTGCTGGCGCGAATGCCGTACTGGTCTCCCACCATCCAAGGATCGTCCGCGTTTTTGAATTCGTCGGTGAAGGTCGGCTCGCCGTCGACCAGTTGATAGGTCGTTCCTTCGATCCCCCAAGTGACCAGACGAATCACGTCCGGGTCATACTGCAGATCGACGAACTTGACGATATCCTCGGGGTTCTTCGCGCCGGAGCTGATGCTGTACTGTCCCCAGCCCAGGTCCGGCGTATTGCCGTTGGCCACGTTCTGCCACGACTTTCCGTATTGCGGATTGTCCGGATACAGCGACACAGCGAACACTTTGCCGTCGTTGGCCTCTCTCGTATAATTCGCCGGGTCCGTAAACCATTGGGCCATCCAGATGAAGTTCTTGCTGTTCAGCGCTTTCTGCTTCAACGTATCGTCCGTATCGGTCAGGTATTCCGGGTCCAGCAGCTTCTCCGCATACAGCTTGTTGGCGAATTGCAGAGCTTCCTTGTAGCCGTCTTCGAGAATGCCGTACACGTACTTGCTTCCGTCCCAATAGATGTCGTTGGCGACATGATTGGCGTTGAAGAGCGAGCGCAGGTCGTTCCACCTCGTATTGATCGGATATTCGTTCGGATACAGCTGCTTGAATTGCTTGCCCGCTTCGTAAAGCTCGTCCAGCGTGGTCGGAATCTTGATGTTGTTTTCCTGGAACAGATCGTAACGGTAGGCGGACACGTTCTGAATCAGCATTCCTTTGTCTTTTTCAAACCTCGGGTAGGACGTTTCCTTGAAAACAAACATTTGGCCGTCCGCGTTCGTGACGTTGGCCAGTCCGTTCTTCACCTGGCTTAAGTAGTTCATATAGTTGGGCATGGAATCCTTGTACTGCATCAAGTCGATGATCTGCCCGTTCTTGGCCATATCGGAAGTATCGTAGAACAGCGGAGTCATGAAGAAATCGGTCAGGTCGTTGCCCGCGATCATCAGCTTCACTTTCTGGTCGTAGTCCGAGGACGGGATGTAATTCCACTTGATGTCGATTTTCCGGCCCATTTTCTGCTCCATCAGCTTCAGCCATTCTTTCTGAATCAGGCTCTGGGTGTTGTCGACGCCGTCCGAGGAGAGCGTGACGGAGAAGCTCAGCGGAGCGCCGCCCGGGCTGTCCGAGCCCGAACCGCTTGCCGTCGCTTCCGAATTGCCGTTAGAATTGTTGCAGCCCGCAATCGCCAAGGCGAGAAGGCCCGCCGCCGACAGAAGACCAAGCGATTTCATTTTTGAATTCATGTCCATCCCCCATTAATTGAATATTTTGAATGTTATGATAAAGACGACCAGAATGACGGGCGTACGCTTCGCCCCTCCTCTCCCGCATCCGTCGATTCTTGAACATCCCGTACCCTAGCCCTTGATCGAGCCGACAAACATCCCTTGCGTGAAATATTTCTGGAAAAACGGATAGATGATCATGATCGGGAACATGGTGATGACGATCACGGCCATCCGGACGGATCTCGGATCGAGCGCGGAGCCCGGCGAGTTAATGGCGACATTGCCGGATCCGACCCTTCCTTGAATGGCGTTCGTATCGAGCGTAAACAAGTAGTTTCTCAGAATCATCTGCAGCGGATACTTGTCCTGGCTCTGAAGGTAAATCAGCGCTTCGAACCAGCTGTTCCAGCTTCCCACGATCCCGAACAAAGCAAAGGTCGCCAGCAGCGGCTTGGACAACGGCAGAATGACCCGGAACAGCACGCCGACTTCGTTCGCGCCGTCGATATGGGCGGCATCCTTCAGCTCGGACGGAATATTCAGGAAAAAGGTACGGAACAGGAACACGTTATAAGCGCCCACCGCTCCCGGAATAATCATGACCCACAGCGTATCCAGCAGGTGCAGGTTGCGGATCAGCAGGTAAGTGGGAATCATGCCCCCGCTGAAAAACATGGTGATCATCAGGAAGATCGTCAGAAACTTCTTGCCCACGAATCCCGAAATGGTGAGCGGATAAGCGAACAAAGAAGTAAATAGCAGCATGATGAACGTAGACGCCAGCGCGTAGACGATGGAATTCAGATAACCGGTGAAAATAAAATGGTCCTTGAAGATGCCTTCGTACGCCTTCAGGCTAAAGCCCTGGGGCCAGATCGTGACGCTGCCCATGGACACAAAGCGGGAACCGCTTAAGGAAGTCGCGATAATATTCAGAACGGGATACAGCACGACAACCAGGATGAAGAGCATGATCAGAATATTAATCGCGTCGAACGCCCTGGAACCCAACGTTTCTCTCCTCAACTTTCTCCCCCCTTAGAACAAGCTCGTTTCCGAAACTTTACGGCTTACCAGATTCGAAATATACAGGATGATAAAAGAAATCACGGACATGAACAGGCCGATGGCCGTCGTGTACGAGTATTGCGCGCCAAGAATGCCCTGCCGGTAGACGTAGGAGCCGATTACGTCCGACACGCTGTACGTAGCGGGGTTGTACAGCAGGATGACTTTCTGAAAGTCCGTCCCCAGAACGCCCCCCATGGCGAAAATGAGCAGAATGACGGTCGTCGGCCGAATCGACGGCCATGTGACGTGGAGAACCTTCTTCCATCGGCCGGCTCCGTCCACCTCCGCGACGTCGTACAGCGTGGTGTCGATGCCGCTCATCGCGGCCAGGTAGATAATCGCCCCGAACCCGACGCCCTGCCAGATGCCCGAAGAGATGAAGATCGTTCGGAACCAGTTCGGATCGAGAAGGAACGAGATCGGCTCGCCGCCGAAGAAGACGATAATGTCGTTAATGAAGCCGTCCCGGGACATATACATCTGAATCAGGCCCGCAACGATGACGATCGAGATGAAATGCGGAAAATAAGAGACCGTCTGAACGATTCTTTTAAAGCGTTTGCTTTTGAGCTCGTTGAACAACAGGGCCAGAATAATCGGGGCCGGGAACGTCCACAGCAGCGTGTAAACCCCGAGAAGCAGCGTATTCTTCAGAACGTTGAAGGCCATCGGATCATGAAAGAAGGAATTGAAGTATTTCAAACCGACCCACGCGCTTCCCCATACCCCTTGAACGGCGTTGAAGTTTTTGAAAGCGATGAGAATCCCGTACATGGGAAAATAACTAAAAACCAACACCGTCAGAAATCCCGGAAGAGCCATCAAATAAAGATAGCGATGTTTCCAGATTCGCGACAACAATTTGCGATTGGCTGTCTGCAATCAAATCCCCCTCTTCACTCGCGGCAGCATATAGTATACTGTTTAGGATAAAATTATACTGCTTAAATCCATTTATTCAACTCTAAATTTGCGACTCGGCCCTCTCGAAAAACGCTTACATGAGTGAAATCTGACATTCCCTTGCCACAACTCATCCTAACTCATACATTTTCTTGTATTTTTTTCGCTTTTTCCATATTCCCATTTCCCCAAGTTATTATACTATACGCAGAATTTAACACATACTAATTCCGAGGTCAATTCCAAATTATTATGATCTTTCCGAATAAGTTAGTATACTTTATTCTTCATGTGCTTTATAGTATAACTTAGAGAGAATACTAGCGGATGGGAGGATCGTAGAGCATGAACGAATCGACATTGCCGAAGTATCAACAGGTCAAAGACTATGTGCTCTTGCAAATAAAGAACAACGAGCTGGGCAAGGACGGGCGGATTCCGAGCGAATCCGAATTCTCCAAGCTGCTTGATGTCAGCTCGATTACGGTGCGGAAAGCTTTGAACGATCTGGTCAACGAAGGAATCATCTATCGCGTCAGGGGAAAAGGCAGCTTCGTCTCGAATCACCAGGAGCCCGCTGCCGACAAGGCGATCGGTTACGTTACTTTTATTATTTCCGGCAACGAGCTGTACAACAGCTCCTACATGCAAATCATCAAAGGCATCCAGTCCTTTCTGAGCCAGCAGGACTGCAAGCTGATTGTCGAGTTTGTGGAGAACGACTTCGAGAAGGAACAGGAGCTCGTCGGCAATCTGATCCAGTCGGATCATCGCGGCCTGCTCATCTACTCCGCCAATCCCAATGGAGCGAAGGGCTACTTAAACGAGCTGCGGAGAAAATCGATCCCGTTCGTGATGCTCGATCGCATCCCCTCCGGCTATTCGGTCGACTGCATTACGTGCAACAACCAGGACGGAGCCTACGAGGCGGTGGAGCATTTGATTAACAACGGCCATCGGAAGATCGGCTTCGCCGCCTACGATTTCTATTTGAGCACGGAGGTCGACCGATACAACGGTTATCGCCGGGCGATGCTCGACGCCTCGCTGGTCCCGCAGGAGGAGCTTTCGTTTTTCCAGCACGATCTGGACTATGCCGTGCTGGCGGACGAGATTGCCAGAGGGAACCTTACGGCCCTCTTCTGCGCCAACGACCGGCGCGCCCTCGAAGTGATCGAGCGCCTGACGCAGGAAGGCGTCCGAATTCCGGAGCAAGTCTCGGTCATGGGCTTCGACGACTTCGAAAGCTCCAAGTTCGCCCGAGTGCCCCTGAGCACGGTGAAGCAAAACTTCGAGGCGCTCGGCTACGAGGGAGCGAAGCTCTTGTTCGAGAAGAGCGCCCACGTCTCCCCCGCGAACAAGAAAATTCTGATCTCCACCGAGCTTGTGCTGCGCGATTCCGTCCAAAAAATATAAGCGCAGGAAAGAACCCCGATTCTCGACACTTGGTCAGAATCGGGGTTCTTTCCTGCCATGCTGCTAATGCGAGGGCACGATCTTCCCGCATTGGCGATAGCGATACGGAGTCATATCGTGTCTTCTCTTGAACAGGTCGTAAAAGTAGCTGACATTCTCCAACCCGGTCTCCAGCGTAATATCCAGGATCGTCATGTCCGTGTTCAGCAGCAGATTCTCCGCGTAGGACAATCTCAGTTCGTTGATGAATCGCGTCGGGGAAATCCCCAGATGCTTCTTGAACATGCGGCATAAATAGGCATGCGACTTGTGAGACAATTCGACGAGCGCGACCGTCCCCCGTGTGAAATGCTCCTTCTTCTTCGCCTCCGCGCACAGCGCCGCCAGCCATTCCGGGCTCTCGCTCCCCCCGTACTCCGCTTCCGCCATGCTGATGTAGCGGGAGAACAAATCCGTCAACAAGGCTCTTACTTGCGACTTGATCGCGTATTTCTGCTCCGAAGGAATCAAATTGAGTTGGTCCAGCCGATAGCGCACATACTCCTTCTCCGTCTTGGTCAGCCGGATCGTCGGCGGAAGCTCGGGCTCGAACAGCTTCTCGCTGGGGAATCCTTGCCCGAGGAAGGCGAACAAATCGTCGATGACTTCTCTATAGAAGGATAGATTGATAAATTGGCAGTCGCCTTCGCCCGCCCTCTCGTAATAGTGCACGTCGCGATCTCGAATGAAGACGAGCGCGTTCTCCTGAAGCAGCTGCCGCGTGCCGTTAATGATATGGTAAACGTTCCCCTTCAAAATAAGAAACAGCTCAAAAAAATCGTGCGTATGCATCCCGATCGTATCGCCGACGGAGGTGATCAGGCGATAATGCGCCTGAATCTGCGGGTCGATGCCGTCCGCCGCAAGCAGCTTCATCATGGCGAATCCTCCTTGCTTCCGACGCGGATTTTTGCTCAAGGTCAAAATACCATAACTTTATTGAAAAATAAACAAGATTTTGTCCCGTTCCTGCCTTATGATAGGAGCGAATACGAAAACGGATATCAAGGGGGATTCTCCGCAATGACCTTACTCGAACCGGCCCGTCCCTTCGAAGCCAGCCATCTGGCCGAGCTGCGGCGGCAATTCGAAAGCGACAAACGGATTTACGACAGCGCCAAGCTGCGTTTTCTCGGCGTCGACGGCTTCGACGTCTATAACGCGTCCATCCCGTTCGAATGGCAGGGAAAACGATATATTTACGGCCGCGTGGAAAAAAGGCACGAATGGGCGCGTTCCTGGGTGCGCTTGTTCGAGAACAGCGGCCCGGACGAATGGACGGTCGTGCAGGATACGATGATTTACCAGTTGGAGGACCCTTATGTCAGCGTCATCGGCGAGGAGCTCGTTCTCGGCGGCACGCATGTCCGCAACAACCGGGGACAGTTGGATACGTTCTACGGCTATTTTTACAAGGGGAAGGATCTTCACGACCTCGTCTATTTTACGACCGGCCCGGATCGCATGAAGGACATTCGGCTCGTGGAGCTTCCCGAGGGCAAAATCGGCGTATTCTCGCGGCCTCGCGGTGAAGCCGTACGTCAAAAATACGGAAGCGAATCGCTGATCGGGTTTACGGTTATCGACCGTCTGGACGATCTGTCGGCGGAGGTCATCGAGAACGCCCCTATCATTGCCGGGCTGTTCAATCGCGACGAATGGGGCGGCTGCAACCAGGCTTATCTGCTGGAGAGCGGGAAGGTGGGCGTGATCGGACATATCTGCTATAAATCGGTCGATGCCGCCAATCAGGAAACGCTGACCTACATGAATATGTCTTTCGTGCTGGACCCGCTCACCCTTCAATTCTCGGATCTCAGAATCATCGGAACCCGTCCGTGTTATCCGGATGGACCGGCCAAGATGCCCAATCTCACCGATTGCGCCTTCACGTCCGGCATCGAGCTGCGTCCCGACGGCAAAGTCGACCTGTACAGCGGCATCGGCGACACCGAGGTCGGCCGAATCGCGATCGATTACCCGTTCGAGAACGAGGGCGGGATCGTCGTTAACCCGCGTTCCCTTGTGTCCGAGCGCTAACCAGAGCAGAGGCCGGCCCATTGCCCGCAGGCATCGCCTGGCTTGGGCCGGGCCTCTTTAGGTTATGGATTCTCATCCTGCTCGTTCATCAGTTCGACCAGGTACCGATAATTATCCTTCGTCATCCCAAAGGTATTGGCGGGATGGGTTCGATAAACGGTGATATTTCGAAGGTTCAGTCCGTCCAATAAACCGTCCAGCGCCTTGGATGATGCTTGAATGAGATGGAAGGCATCAATGACAGTAATGACATGCGGTAAAGCTGCTTGAATCGCTAGCTTGTAGGGCTCCCACATATCGATGGCAATGCCAATGATCCGCTCCGGTGTAGCAAATTGCTGTAGCAAGGGTGATGACCTCTTCCTTCTTCCGGGAGGTGTGCATGCGAATGAATTGCGGGCGCCAAGGGACAGTGAGATCGTAGACGACCAGGCGATAGCTTCCTTTTCCTTTTGCCAGGCTGATCTCGTCGATCCCAAGGAAAGCAGGTGTCGTCTGTACCAGTTAGAATCCTCGCGCGGGCGCAGTTCTCGTCATTGGCATATTCGCGTTTATCTCATCGCCATGTGCCAGCACGCTGATGCATGGTTCGAAGAAGCAAAGAAACAAGGGCAATTGCCTACCATTCAGCAATGGCTAAACGGTTCGATTGCCGCGTAGGCCCCACTTTTTAAAAAATAGGAATCTGTGGGCTTCTTTGGGATTCATGAAAATCAATTTCATTTTCGGAGGATCATTCATTTTTGCGCTCGTTCCCCCTCGTTCGGACTCGAATCCGCCAATTTAATCCGAGCTCCTATTTACCAATCCGTTTTACATTCCTGATTTTTATATTTCTATCATACGACAAATACTTACATAATTCAGCTATGAATAGGACCGACTTTTGTAATTTTTTAGGGATTTTTCCCCTGTAAAAATAGTAAATTTTATATTAATATTCAATCGTAATACAAAAAAAGAAGATAAAGGATAGATTTTTATGCGATTCTTAAAATTAGTATTGTCTATGTTTGTTGTATTTGTAGTATTTTCCTCCTCAATGGCATTTGCATCGGAAGAAAAGTCTTTGCAAAAAACATTGTTACCCTATTCTATGGATAGTAATCAAGCAGTTGGACGAACAATTACATTGGTGTATGATGAAGGTAAACAGATTGCCGCAATTGATGCAAACAAGCACAATGTTCCAGCTTTATTAAAGGATCCAACAGCTTTTCAAGAAAATCTGGATAATCTAAACGACCCTGAGTTGGCAAAACTATTTGATGTACCGGAAACAATAGAGGTTACAGAAGAAGCAGTAAAAGAAAATTCCATATATCCTTATCCTAATGATATTGTGGATACACATGAAAATCGTCAGAATGTTCAAGGCGTTAATACTGTCGACACGGTTACAGTTCAATTGGCACTTCAATTAAATTATACTAGTTCCCCTTACTTAAAAATTAAAATCATTGGGATTACAGGAACACCGCCAATAGGAATTAGTGGTAGTATTTCAGCTTATAGAAGCCAAACCGAATACGGAAGTTACTCCTATTTGGACACACTAACGGTCAATTGGACGGCCGGACAAATTTGGGTAGGAAATAGCGTAACTAAAACTCTAAATTTGACTAGTACCTATTACTATTCGTTTTATTATTCTTATACTTCTACCTGGACAGGACCGTATGTAGATACTGCATCAGGTTCAGATCTAAGACTTTTAGTGAACAAGGCCGGTATGGAGTATCCTTTTCACTATGGAGTGGATGTGAATGGATTTTTAAATGTCGCTGCTCCTGACACCAATTATGCTACGGTACCTTCTTCAACTGTTACTACATTGAGAAATACTTTTAACAACACAGTAAGGGATAAATATAAGACTTACTATGATACAAATTATGGATATGTAAACTGGAGTAACGCAATTGAAATCCATCACATCCGACCTCTTCAGTATGGCGGGACAAATGATTACTCCAACTTAATTCCGCTTTATGCTGATAAGCATGCACAATTTACAAGTTGGTGGACCAATTATTAACTGATTTGAGGGGATAAATTGAGTAATGTGCAGAGGATTCTAGATACATTAAAAAAGAGATTGCAAACTGCTCCAATTATGGAGATTCAAAGAACCCTTGGATTTATTCAGAAATGCTCTTTCTCATTTTATAAACCGGCCAATCAAGAAGAGATAGCGAAATTCGTTATTGAAACAGGGTTCACTTTACCGAGTGGATATTTGGATTTTCTACAAATTCATAACGGAGCCCTGCTTTTTCAGGACGAGTCTGGTAAAGGCAATCCTTCGTGGATCATTTTTGGGCTGGATGATGTTACGGATTATCATGAACAGTATCATCTGACAGAGAAAATGTACCCTATAGCCAAATATGACCAAACACTCATTTGCGTTGATAATCAGGCTGTTATTGACGGTAGAGAAGATTATTTATTTGACCGTTCGATCTATGATTCCCCTGAGAACGAGGGCGAAAATATGCATCTGAATTTTGAACTATACTTGGACAGGCTAATCGTATCTCAAGGGGATCATTTTTGGTTTTGGAACACATTGAACGCTCATAATTTTAAAAGTGAACAATAAAATCTTGCTATTCATTAAATCATTCGCCTCCGGCATGTCGGAGGCGATATTGTTATATTGTGAGACTTTAAGGAGCTCTGCAGATTTGCAGTCTGACTGAAGGCTGGATTTTATTGTATATGTTAGTTTCAACCCAACATTATGTGGATATCTTGAATCACTGGCGTTGCATTAATGTACTCTGATTTTCATAGCTTTTTGTATTATTTTAGTCGATTAAAAAAATCCTTTACAATGGGATGGAAGGTAGCACCTGTCCATATCCACTGAAAACGGATAAAGGTAGTTTAACCCTTGTCGGCAAGGCGTTCCGTGGATTTTTGCAAAGCCTTATGCAACGCCGTAAGAGCTGAGCTATAATTACGTAACCCTGATTACGCTAACGGTGAACGATAGTTGAATGATGCAAGGTGGTAGATTACTTTCTGGAGTATGGTGAATTATTCAACGCGACGATAGCCTGTCGGAGTGATTGGCTGCCATTTTTAACAAACGAACAGCTTCTCATCGTGAAAATAAAACTGTTCCCCAACGCAAGAGGAACGGTTTTATTTATCGTACACCTGAGTCGTTCCTTACATGACGGAACTTGCCATATCAATATTGGCGACTCAAAAAATGCTTATAACTAGTTATCCCTGAAAAAATCAGGTTATTTTGAGCAAATTTAAAGGAATTCAATCACTCGAAATGGAAGTTGTTATTGTCGAGATAACAATACATCCACGCCCTGAGGTGAGTTGAATTCTTCATGAAATCAACATAACCTCTCAAATTCCTGTTGAGGTGATGAAAATGTTGAAGCTTCGTGAAGAACTACTGACCTTGTGGGATGCGATCATTCCGGAATCTGTATGGCCGCTGCCCGATGAACTTGCAAAAGTCGATACTTTGCTTGATGATGAGCGGTTCATGCAGCCTTTTTTGAAAAATCACCCTACCACTAGAGGCCGTCCAACGAAAGCCTTTGAAACCTTTTTGCGCCTGATGTACTTAAAACGCCGCTATAACTTCGGTTACGAAACGCTCGTTCACGAAGTCGGTGATAGCCTGACTTGGCGTCGCTTTTGCCGGATTCCCATTGGCGAAAACACGCCAGATTCCACAACCTTGATCAAAGCTCGCAAACGTTATGGAGACGAATGGGTGGAGCAACTGAATGAGTTGCTCCTACAAAAACTGGATGAAGCTCATGTGCTGAAACATCGTAAGTTCCAAACAGATACAACAGTTGTCGAATCTGACGTGCACCATCCCACGGATGCCACCTTATTGCAAGACGGTGTGAAAGTCATTACACGATTGGTCGGCCGTCTTCGCAAAGTAGCCTCACAGGCAACACAAGGCTTTGAAGACAAAAGCAAAGCAATCAAGCATCATATCCTTTCCATTGCCAAGTTGCTCCGTCGGCGGACGCAAGAATCATGGGCGGAACTAAACGCCATTACGAAGTAAGTCGCAACGCTAACCAAAGACGTATGTGAACGGGCATCCAGGGTGATCGAACGAACAAAAGAAAAAGGCAAAGCTTCGATCAAGGCCATGAAGGAACAACTTGGCGATGCGATTGACGTCACCCAAAAGCTGGTCAATCAGGCCAAGCAAGTCGTATCGGGAAATCGCATCATTCCCGATCGAATCGTTAGTTTCTTTGATCCGGAAGCCAGACCGATCAAGAAAGGAAAGCTTTCCAAGACGGCCGAGTTCGGTTATAAAGCCCGCATCGAGCTATCGCCACGAGCCAGGGCTTATCTGAAAGCGAACCATCGTCTACTGAATCCACCTAAAAGAAACAGCTGGACTCGTTCTGGGTGTCGATGACTTCGCGATCAAGAAGGGTCATACGTATAACACCGGCATTCACAACCTCAAAGGCGAGACGATGCTGGACCTGTTGCCGGGCCGAAAGCTGGAAGCACTGCGGGCGTATGCCCAAGCACACCCTGAGTTCCTTCAGCTTGATCCGAAGGCAGTGGTCATGGATTTGGCTCAGGCGTATCACACCTGGATCAGCGAGTGTTTCCCGAATGCGATTCGCATCGCAGATCATTTTCATGTACATGGTTATGTAAGGCTTCTTTCCATTCCCACACGCTGCGTAGCAGCGGGGAGTAATTCAGTAGCGTATCCAACTTCTTTGCATTTTCCTCGTTGAACGATTCAGATGCTTCTTCCCACACTTGTTCATAAAGCGCGTCGCAAAGGGGAGGAACCGCCTCGTTATGTATGTGTTGTATGGTACTTGCCGGCGCTTTCTGTATTCGAGCGCTATGCGCGGCCGTTGACCCAAGCGCCTGTTCGACCGTATGAGAGCGGAAAAGCCTGCTGTAGCGCTGTTTGGGACCGACGAAATGGTATGCCCATACAAATCCGGCTTCACAGCGACTGCAAAACATGCGAATGGCCGGCACATGCAGATAGGTTTTCTTCTCAAACACGGATAGATGTCGGACGGTTCGCATACCGTTGCTCCCCTTCCGAATGACCGCCTGATCCGAAGCACAGCATGGGCAGATTTGCTTGTCGTCTAACGGCACGGCTTCTATGTGAACTTCATCGTCATGAATGGATAACAGTTGATGAATCTCTAGCTCTGGTATGTCGAGCAATTCGTTGATATACTGAGTTTGCATCTGTCTATTCCTTTTGTTGTGGGTGGGGACTTACAACAATACAGGATTAGCAGATGTTTTTCCACTTTTATCCTTGATTCATTTTGTCAAGCACTGATTTCTGTTTTGAGCCTTTAATTGAACAGCATATCCAGGAATATGAGAAGAAAGACGGCCCCATCCCTGCAGATAGTTAAAAGTCCTCCTATGAAAAAAGAGAAGGACGCACAACGTGCGAACTCCTCTTTATGGTCGTATGCAATGTGCGGGCAAAACCGCTGTCTCCGCCGGTAATAATGGCGACTTTTCCTTTAAGCTTTCCGTTGCCGATATAGCCGGGATTGTCAAAAATAGGCCTAGGCTCCATCAGATACTCCAAGCCGGGCACCCGGTCCTGATGCTGCGGCGGGAATTCCACCGGTTCCGTAACGGTCTTGGTCTGCCAGCCGATGTAGGGATACACAGGATAACCTTTCATTAGAGGTCTCCCCTCTCTTGAGCTGCTCTTGTAAAGGGTCTGTGTCCTCCTCAGGCTTACAAAATCATTGTTTCATTACCAACGTATGAGTTCTCTTGCGGGAGTATGAACGAAAACAAGCAGGGATCGTTTGGCCTGGATTCACCTGCCTTCACCTGAATTCCATCTACTTCTCCTGTTCCTTAATCACCTGCTCAATCCCCAACAAGATCAGCTTCAAGCCGAAATCAAACGCCGTGTCGGTTCCCATCAGCTCGAACAATCCGTTCGTGAACATCCTCCGGAACAATCCCGCTTCCGACTCGCTCATGGCGTTCAGAAGATGGATCATCTCCTCTCCCGGAGGTTCGTCATGATCTTTAAGGATAGCCGCGACATTTCGCTCATGCTGATAATCGTCCAGAACGAAGTAGAAGACGTAGTTCACTAACGTTGTGACCACTTGCATTTTCTGCGCTTGTTCAAGCGGCGTCGCTTCCACGCAGAGCAGCATGCGGTTGGTGAACCGGATGATATCCGGCTCGTGGGGCAGCGTCATCATCATGAGCTGCGTGGAGCAGGGATACCGGCTGAGCACACTCCGTACCGTTACCGCTAACCCCGCCAATTGCTCCTTCCAGTCCCCGTCGGAATGGAACTCCTCCACAATCATTTTCGACACCTGATTGGCCAGACGCTGATAGAGATCCTGCTTGCTCTTGAAATACCAGTACAGAGAAGGAGCCTGAATGCCCAGCCGGTCGGCCAATCGTCTCAGGCTGAATTTTTCGATGCCTTCTTCCCCCAGAAGCTCCCAAGAGGCTTCCAAAATCTTATCCTCCGAAATCTGAGGCTGCTGCTTTTTCATCGATATCCGCCCTTTTATCTAACAGTGTAAGTTTATTCTTTACAGGTCCATAGGTTCATGATATCATCTAACACTGTAAGGCACAATCTAACACCGTTAGATAAACACCATCTAGAAAGAAGTGATCCGCATGGATGCACAAAACCTCCATTACTTCGAAAAAGCGCCAATCGCCAAAGCCGTAGCCCACTTCGCCATTCCAATGATGCTGGGCACGTCCATGAGCGTTATCTATTCCATCTTGAATGCCTATTTTCTCGGTACGCTGGGCAATACGGCCATGTTAACCGCGCTCGCGCTAACCTTGCCTTTATTCGCGGCCATTATGGCGCTGGGCAACCTGATTGGCATCGGCAGCGGCACATTCATCTCCCGCTTGCTCGGCGAGAAAAGATACGACGATGTAAAGCATGTGTCTTCGTTCGCTTTTTACAGCAGTTTAGCGCTCGGTCTGATCGTGATCGCCGTCGGGCTCCCATTGCTCGATTCAATCGTTCATGGCCTGGGGGCAACGCCCGATTCCTTCGGATTCACGAAGGACTATGTCACGGTGATGCTGATCGGTTCGCCAATCGTCGTATTATTTTTCACATTGGAAAATATCGTACGCGCGGAGGGTGCGGCCATTACGTCCATGACCGGTATGATTCTTAGCGTTATCGTGAATATTATTCTCGATGCGCTGGTCATCTTTGTTTTCCACGGGGGTGTCATCGGCGTCGCGTCGGCTACGGTGGTTTCCAATCTGGTCGCAAGCGTATTCTACGCCTTCCATATGGGATATAAGAGCCAATTCCTAACCGTCTCGGTAAAATGGTTCAAAGCGAACAGGGAAATTCTGAGCAATGTGTTCAAAATCGGGGTTCCCGTCTTTGTTATGAGCATCTTCCTGGGGGCAATGTCGCTGATCCTGAACCATTTCCTGGTCGATTATGGGGATCAGGCTGTGGCGGCTTACGGAATTTCGTCGCGTTTGCTGCAATTTCCCGAGTTTATTCTAATGGGTTTATGCGAAGGGGTCGTGCCTCTGATCGCCTTCTCTTTCACGGCGAATAAACTGCGCATGAAACAAACGATCGGATTCACGATCAAAGCGATTGTAGCATTAGCGGTCGCGTTCGGCCTCATCGTCTATCTGATCTCCGATCACTTAATTGGCTTATTTACGAACGATCCGCAGCTAATTGAAATGGGCAGCTACATTCTGCATGTCACTTTCTTATCCTTGTTCATTACGGGCATGACCACGTTGTTTACGGGGATTTTCCAGGCGACAGCGCAAGGAACCGCCGCGTTTATTATGTCGGTTATTCAAGGAATTACTCTGATTCCGGTACTCTACATCGCCAATCAAATGAATGGTTTCCACGGGGTCGTCTGGTCGCTCGTTATTGCGGATGCCGTTGCGTTCCTGGTTGGAGCTGCCATGCTCTACGTGCTGAGGAACAAATTGCAGCCGGATTTGGAGAGCTTGGCGCAGTAGAATAACAACCAAGAGGGCAGGATAACGGGAAAATCTAACTCCCCTCTTGAATGGCCCTCGTCGCAATCCAATATTGCCCGGTTCTTTCTCGTTAAGCATGCCGATTCCTCCTAATGAAGGGGTATGGACAACAAATAAAAAAAATTTCACCTCCAAGACCTTGAGTCTTGGGGACGAAATTTTAGCGGTGCCATCCCCGGCTGCGGTTCCGGCATGCTGCTCAGAGGCTTGTTTCCGGGAAAAGCCCATGGCTCCTTTCCAGCTGCCGGAGCTCTCTGTCCAAGGACATTTTCCCGTACTCTTCTCATCATCGCGTTTAATCTTATGGTTATGTATCTGAAAATACGAAAAGGCCGAGGGGATGGTTTATTTCACCGCATCGTACAATCGTACGATGGTAGTAATGCTCTGTTCTCTTGTGTACGGACTCTTTGGCGCAAAGGTATTGTCGCCAACACCACCCATGATACCAGTTACCTGCATTTGTCCAACTGCTTCAAGCGCCCATGAAGAAATGCTTACCTCGTCCGCAAAAGTAACCGCTTGTTTGGTCAGAGGTTTCCCGATGACATTCGCAAGTCTAGAGAGCATAGTCGCCGCTTGTTCGCGTGTAAGCTCTGTATTTGGTGAGAAGTTGTTGTCCCCGACACCCGAAACAACACCGATCCCCGCCGCTTTTTCTACACTACTATCGGATGTATCAGTGAACTTCGTCCGCTTGGTGATCTCTGTTCCTGTCGTTTTCTCATACAAAGCAACGATAAGTGCTGCGAACTCGGCACGTGTTGTTGCTTGCGTATACCCCGATTGGAAGTCTTGGGGCACGAGGTTTGCCACTATCGCCGCATGGACTTGCTCTGCCGCCCATGCAGAGGGTTTTTCGGCGACTGCTGAGGAAGCCTTAGTCAATGGGTTTGACATAATGCCGTACTCGCCATCTTTTTCAACCCGCGCCAGTCCTCCGCTGAAGCTGCCTGCAGAATCAAATTGTAGCGTAATAACTTCTTTGCCTGTTTTGTCGATATAGCCCCACTTACCATCTTTATAAACAGCCGCAAGGCCTTCGCTGAAGTCACTTGCAATATCATAGATTAGCGGGACAACCACTTTTCCTGTTTTGTCGACATAGCCCCGCTTGTAACCTTTTTCAACCTGCATTAGGCCTTCGCTGAAGTGATATGCAACATCATAGATGATCGGGACAATTACTTTTCCTGTTTTGTCGATATAGCCCCACTTGCCATCTTTTTTAACCCGCGCTAGTCCTTCGCTGAAGGGCTCTGCATTATCATAGATTAGCGGGATCACTACTTTTCCTGTTTTATCGATAGATCCAAACTTGCCATTTATTTTTCTAACCCATGCCAGTCCTTCGCTGAAGTCAAATGCGGAATAATAGACTAGCGGGACTATTACTTTTCCTGTTTTGTCAATAAAGCCAACATTTCCTCTGCCTATTTCAACCCGCGCCAGTCCTTCGTGGAAGTCTCCTGGATCATTATAGTTGTACATGTTAGAGATAACTACTTTTCCTGTTTTGTCGATATAGCTTCTCCTTCCATCTTTTCCTTCTGTTCCGACTAACGCCAGTCCATCATGAAAGGAAGTTCCGTAATCGTAGATGATCGGGACAACTTCTTTGCCTGTTTTGTCGATATAGCCACTCTTGAGACCTTTTCCAACCCGCGCCAGTCCTTCGTGGAAGTCCAACACACCATCATAGATTAGCGGGATCACTACTTTTCCTGTTTTGTCGATATACCCCGACTTGTAATCGTTTACTAGGCCTTCGCTGACGTCAAACTTTCCAACCGCCACCAGGCCTTCGCTGAAGTCACCGTTAATATTATAAATTAGCGGGACAACTACTTTGCCCGTTTTATCGATATAGCCATACTCGTAACCTTTTTTAACCTTCGCCAGACCTTCGCTGAAGATATTTGCTTCATCATAGATGATTGGGATAACTTCTTTGCCGGTTTTGTCGATATACCCCCACTTGCCATCTTTATAAACAGCCGCAAGGCCTTCGCTGAAATCCCATACTGCATCATACTTTTCATCAAGCCAAATCACCCTATCATCCGCCGCCATTGTAGTCATGGGCAACAGCGTAATACACATAATAAGCACAAGACCAAAAGATAACCATCGCTTCATCCTATCAATTCCCCCCCATCTCTTCACTCTAACCAATTTTCTGAAATAGACCAGTCCTAACCTGAATTAAACACTCTCTAATATGTCATAAAAAGGAACATATGACTCCGTCTATTACCACCTTGTCTATTGGTCATATTCACCTTTTTAAATTACAATCTTACCTTGTAACCCTTTTCCAATCAACATTTTCTGATAATTATCGAGCTAATCCTAAATATCTAACGCAGCAAACCGTTAGAGTTTAATACTCCTTCACCATGGATTGATAATTCTAATATTCTTGCGATTTTATCTGTACTTACTTCGTAAATTTTTTGTTGGTTAGAAACAAAGCAGGAACGAGCATGACCAAACTAAGGACTAAGGCTAACAGGAAACCATCGTGATAAGCCGTGGTCATCAAGGGCACTGTTGGCGTTTTGCCTGCAAGTGAAAGAGTGACAACCGTTGCAAGCACTGCCGAGCCGAATGCGCCGCCAATATTTTGCATAAGACGTGTCCCGACACTGGCTTGCGCGATTTCTTGCTTAACCATGCCCATATATGCATCAGTCATCATGGGAATGGTGGCTCCGCTGATCCCTATCCCGCGTACAAACAAGACGATGCCCATAACCAAGAGTGAAGTCGCCTGATTGAAAAAGACAAAGGGAATCGTACCTATAATGGCGAAGGCCAGGCTTGCCATGACAACTTTACGAGCCCCCAATTTATCGGTCAGCCTGCCAATCAACGGGCGGGCCACTAATGTACCTATGCCTTGCGGAATCAAAATCAATCCGGCGCTCAAAACCGAGAAGCCCTTAACATTTTGGAAAAACAAAGGCAATAACAGCATGGGGCCGTTGGTCGCAATTCCCGCAAGGAACAGGCCAACCATGACGGCGCTGAAATTTTTCGACTTGAACAAAGATAACGGGAGAATCGCTTGTTCCTTTTTGATTGCAGCATAAATCATGTAAATGGTTAACATTGCGGCTCCGGCAGCAGCAAACCCAATAGTCGTGCGGTTGTTAACCGCAGCGATCCCATAAATCAACGAGGCTGAAGCGATACCCAATAAAGCAATCCCGATAAAGTCGAATTTGGCTTTACGATTAACCGGAGTGAAATTGGGCAGCTTCATAATCATTAAAGTGATGGCAAGAATGCCAACAGGAATGTTGACAAAGAAAATGTAACGCCACGATAAGAACTCAATAATCACAGCTCCGATAACCGGACCCAGGATTGGACCCAAGACCATTGGGGTAGCAATGGTGGACATGATGCGTCCCATTCGTTCCCTTCCGGCGATTTCAACAACCAAGGTAGTCAGCAATGTCATGATAAATCCGGCAGCGATACCTTGAAAGATTCGAAAAATAATCAATACATAAATACTGCCGCTGAATCCCAAAGCCATCGAAGCCGTTAAGAATAAGAGATTTGCGCCAATCATCAACCATTTGCCGTTGAAACGCTGAACCATCCACCCGACAATCGGTACTGAAATCGCCATAGCCAGCACGTAACCCGTAACGGCCCATTGAATGAAGCCCAGTCCGACATTGAAATCGACACTTAAATCCTGGATGGCTATGTTGACCATTGTGGAGTCAAGCAGCGGCATAATGGCGCCAAGCACTAAAATCCAGGCAATGTTCATGACGCTTTTAGGAATCGGCTCAAGTGCCGGGGCTTGTTCCTTCTTATTCATAATATATCCCCCTTATTTTGATTAGATGCCATACTGTATAGCAACTGAACACTATGGACAAATAAAATGCTGTCGTATAGACAGCTCTTTTAGTTTAAACAGGCTCATGTTTATTTCAGATTTTTATCTATTGTCTTTTCAAATTCGGAAAGAAACTCAATCATGTCTGTGTAGGACGATTCCGGCATATCCCTGAGCATCTTTAACGACCCATCAATCGCTTGATTATGGTATTCAATGTGCCCGACATAATTTTTCCGCCCCTCTTCCGTGAGATTCAGAACGACCTCCGTGTCTGAATCGGGAGAGACTTTTTTTTCAACCGTACCCTTTTCCACCAGCTTGTAAACCATCTGCGAAGCGGCACCTTTGGTAACGCCTAAAATATCGGCCAGTCCGGTAATATTGATTCCCGGATGATCCCCCACAGCCGCTATCGTATGAATTTCCGCTCTGGACAGTACGATATCCGTCCCATAGGAGCGCTGCTTGTTTTCCATCCGATTGTATTTACTAATCACTCGTTCAAATTGGGTGATAAACTTCGAATAATCGTTTATTTCGATTACCTCCGTTTCGTTTAGCATCTATACAGTATAGAGCATATATGATTTTATCATACGGAAAATCCTTTGCCAAGTGTTTCGTAGCGGATTAAAGCCTTGCGGAAAGGGAATCTTACACAAGAAAAAATCTTATAGTCCAAGGAGTGAGAGACGGAATGGGAACCTTGACGACGGAAAGCGGCGCCAACCCGCAAATCGGAGCAGCTCAAAAAACGCTTGGCCAGTACTTGTTCGATTGCCTGAAGCTGGAGGGCATAACTGAGATTTTCGGCGTCGCCGGAGACTATAATTTCACGCTGCTGGATACGCTGGAGCGGCATCACGGAGTTCGGCTTATTAGCGGACGGAACGAATTGAATTCGGGCTATGCGGCCGATGGCTATGCAAGAATCAAAGGAATTTCCGCACTTATTACCACTTTCGGCGTAGGGGAGCTCAGCGCCTGCAACGCGATCGCGGGCGCCAATAGCGAGAACGTCCCGCTAGTTCACATTGTAGGCGCGCCTCCCGAGAAGGATCAACAAAACCACAAGCTGATGCACCATACTCTGATGAACGGTAACTTCGATGTTTTCCACGAGGTATACAAGCTGATAACGACTTATACCGCGACGCTGACGCCCGAGAACGCCGAGATCGAAATCCCTGCCGCGATACGGATGGCGAAGGAAAAGAAAAAGCCGGTATACCTGGTTGTGGCCAACGATTTGGTGATGAAGCCGATCGCCGTACGAAGAGAGCCGGCACCGCCGCGCCCGATGTCCCACCTGCCAACTCTTCAGGCCGCAACGGATCAAGCCCGCCGGCTGTTGGGACGCGCTCGCCGACCAGTCATTCTGGTGGATGTCAAAACGATGCGGTTCGGCTTGGAGAACGCGGTTCGGCAGTTGGCCGACGCTCTGAACGTGCCGGTTGCGACAACGATATTCGGGAAGGGAGCATTCGACGAATCCCATCCGCATTATATCGGGTCGTATGAAGGTTCTTTCGGAAGCTCCGCCGTCCAAGCCGCGGTAGAAAATGCGGACTGTGTCATCGCTGTCGGCCTGGTATGGGCGGACAATAACACCGCCAGCTTCACCGCAAAGCTGAACCCGCTCGTGACCATCGAAATCCAACCGGACAGGGTCAAGATTGCAGAAGCCGAATATCCGAACGTATTCGCGGCCGACATGCTTCTTGCGATGCAGAAGGTCGGATTCAAAGGCGAGGGGACGGCGAACCAAGCGGCATTCCCGTACGACCAAATAACCGGCAGTCCCCAAGATCCCTTAACCGCGGCCATTTATTACCCTCGTTTTCAGCAGATGCTGAAGGAAGGGGATATCGTGGTTGCCGAGACCGGTACATTCTACAACGGGATGGCACAGGTGAAGTTGCCCCGCAATGTAACGTACATTGCGCAGGGAGGCTGGGAGGCGATCGGGTATGCGACGCCTTCGGCATTCGGCGCCAGCATCGCCGCTCCGGATCGTCGGGTGCTGTTATTTACGGGGGAAGGGTCTCTGCAGCTCACCGTTCAGGAGATCAGTTCCATGCTCTATTATGGATGCAGGCCCCTTATTTTCATCTTGAACAACAACGGTTATACGATCGAGAAATATTTGAATGTCAAAACAGCTGATCAGCCCTACAACCAAATTCCGGGCTGGTCGTACACCAAGCTGGCCGAAGCCTTTGGAGGAGACGCGTTCACCGCAACCGTTCGGACCTATGGGGAGCTTGATCAGGCGATCATCCTGGCCGAGAAGGAACGCGACCGCAGGCTCTGCATCATTGAAATGATCGCCGCGGATTCAATGGATGCACCCGAGAATATGCGCCGGATGCGCAGCTACCTGGAGATGCAGGAGAAGCAGCAGAGCCGGCAATAACGTCCGGCGCCCATTCTCGAATCTCTTCAATCGACTTATCCAACCGCCCGGCAGGACAACAGGGCCTACCCTTGCGGGCAGGCCCTGTTCACATGCTTCGATATTAATGGCCCACATCCATGACGCTAGCCGATTGGGTCGTTTTCTCGCTGGCCGGCCGCTTCAACGTGAATGCCAGCACCAATCCTGCCGCCGCCAGGACGGCGATCAACAGATACGCGTTATGGAATGCGTGCGACATCGCATCCGGAAAAGGCGCCTCGCCTTGGCGCGAATAATACTCGGTACGGCTGACGAGAAGCGTCGTCAATCCCGCTATGGCGAACGATCCGACGACCTGCTGGGCGGCGCTGGTCAACGAGGTCACCTTGCCGACCAGCTCTTTGGGCGCCGTCTGGATCAAATGCGTATTCAAGGCGATGAAGGACAGTCCCGTTCCGAGCCCGATCAGCACGCGGGGGGTCAGGAACAACCACGGACTGTCGCTCGGATCGACGAGCGAGACCAGATAAGCGCCTGCCGCAATCAAGATCAACCCTCCGACCACCAACGGGCGAGCGCCGATCCGGTCGAACAGCCGTCCGCTGAACGGCATCATGACGGCGGAGGCCAACGCCTGCGGCAATGTCCATAATCCCGCCTCGAACGCGCTCATTCCCATCAGCCGCTGCATGAAATACGGGATGGCGAAGATCAGGCCGAACATGGCGAATTGCATCACCCATTGCACCAGAATCCCGCGAGTAAATTGACCGGAACGGAACACCTTCAACTCCAGCAACGGTTCTTTCTTGCGCCGAAGCTCCACGATGGCGAACAAAATCATGGCGACGGCGCCTATGGTTAGACCGGCGATCGTCTTCGCGGAGGACCATCCCTCCCCCGCCTCGCTCAGCCCGTACGACAGTCCACCGAAAGCGAACGGCGCAAGCGCGATGCCCGCATAATCGAGCGGAGCCGACTCCTTCTTCGGAAGGCTGGGCAGGAACAGCAGGCTCATGATCACCCCGGCGATGCCGACCGGAATATTGATCAGGAAGATCCATTTCCAATTGACGTAGTCGACGAGATACCCGGATACCACCGGACCGAGCGCCGGCGCAAGCAGGACCGGCAATCCCATCATCCCCATAATTTTGCCCACCGACTCCGGAGGACTGATGCGGTAGGTCATCGCGAAGGCAATCGGCATGACCATGCCGCCGCCCAGACCCTGCACGATACGGAAAATAATCAATTGCTCCGCCGTGCCCGCGAAAGCGCAAAGGATCGAACCGAAGGTGAATAAAATAATCGACACGATAAAAGTCTGCTTCGCCCCGAAGCGGTCGGAAAACCATCCCGCCATCGGAATCACGACCGCCTGGGCCAGCGAATAGCCCGTGATCGTCCATTGAATGAGACTCAACGAGCTGTGCAGATCGTCGGCAAGCACCGGAATGGCGACATTCACCGCCGTCGTATCCAAGATGACCATGAACAACCCGACGACAATCGCGATCAGCGGAGCAAGGAGCGAACGGACAGATGAAGACTCGCCGATATTGGCTTCTGCGGACATGTACATTTCCCCCAAACCTAATCATTTGCTTGCCATTAAAATAACACACCCCTCCATACAAAGTAAACTAAATAAATAAAAAAAGTTTAATTCGTAAAGGTTGTTTATAATGTCGTCAATATGTTCTATACTAAAGTTGGTTATCCTGGAGGTGTTGCGAGATGTCGGAAACCCCTGCTGACCCGCTGCTCGAGAAAAGGGAGAAGCTTGTCGTACGCTTAATGCCCTATGTCCATAAACACGGCTTCAGCCTGCTGAAGATGGACGAAGTGGCCAAATATATGGATATCAGCAAAGCGACGATGTATAAATATTTTGCTTCGAAGGAAGAAATCGCGGAATGTCTCATCGATAAATTCGTCGTGTACGTATCCAATCAAATGTTGTCGGAGGCGCCTCCGACCCTGTCGCCGGAGCCGCTCGCGCAACCGTCCGCCGAGGCGTTGAAGTTCTACAACGAATCCTTCGCCAAAGCGTTTAAACTCACGATTAAGCTGAGCTTCTACTTGACGGATATTCTGCTTCAGGACCTGAACGCAACCTACCCTGCCTTGTCCGCCAAGCTTGCCCAAGCCGTAGAGCTGTGCAAGAGCAAGCTCGCGGACTACTTCGAAAGCGGTGTTCAGCTCGGCGTATTTTATCCGATCAATACGCGCATTTATCTGACTCAGTTGGATCTTGTCTTTCGCAAGATAATGGATCCCAAATGGCTGATGCTGCAAAACATCACGATGAAGCAAGCTCTGATGGACTTCTACAAGATGATAAAGCATCAGGTTTTCTACGAAAAATGGATGGACGAAGACGACACCGCCGTCGAAATCTATTGCGACAACATGATCGCGGGAATGCGCGCATTCGATTAAGCCCGCGCCGTTCTCCAAGCCGAAGAGCCTCCCTCGATGTTGCGGGAGGCTCTTCTTAATCCAACCGTTAGAGCAAATGGGAATCGGCCGGAGCAAAACGATAATGGCTTGCGCATTCGTACGCATAGGCAAGTCGGAATAGCGCAGGCTCGCTGTAAGCGGTACCGACAAAGGTGATTCCCTGCGGCCCTTTGGTCGTGTAGCCGCCTTCGGCGATGACGCCTGTCCGCGCGAATCCCCCCGGCACCGTAAGGGCAGGATACCCTGCCCTTGCGGACAAATCAAGCCCTTCCTCGTTACCAAGGAACAGCAGCGCGTCCAGTCGGTGCTCGCGGATGGCATGGTCGATTCCCTGATTTCGGGCTACTTCCCGGTTCAGGCGCAGACTCTCCGTATATACCGGCTCGGTTAATAAGCCGCTCGTTTCGTTAGCCCCAATAAGCAGGTTTTGACCATATTTAAGCGCGGAATCGCGATGCCTCTCATTATAAGCGATGAGTTCATCCAGGCTTCTGACGGAAGCCCCGGCACCCGCTTGCGCGAGATAATCGTTTAATCCTTTCTTGAATTCGTACCGCATAACGTCCCAATCCCACTTGGCGTTCTCGCAGGGCAGAGATACCGGATCGACAATAGTCGCCCCGCATTCCTTGCACAAGGCGATGGCTCGCTCGATAATCGCTAACCGGGCTTGATCCAGATCTCGGTAATATTGCCGCGGAATGCCGATTCTTGCAGCACGCAATCCGTCCGGATCCAGGAAACGCGTATAATCCGCGTACGCTTCCCGTCCGTCCATTAACATCGAGGCGTCCTCCGAATCCACCGCCGTCAGGGCGCCGAGCAAGATGGCAGCGTCCCTGACCGTTCGCGTCATGGGACCGGCCGAATCCTGGCTTTGCGTAATCGGGATAATCCCCGACCGGCTGACGAGCCCGATCGTGGGCTTCAGGCCGACAAGGCAGTTCTGCGATGAGGGACTGATGATCGAGCCGGAAGTTTCCGTACCGATGGCGGCAGCGCACAGATTCGCGGCAACCGCCGCGCCGGGGCCGGAGCTCGATCCGCCGACGAACAGCTCGCCCGGCCCATAAGGGTTCAGCGTTAATCCTCCCCTGGAGCTATATCCCGCCCACATCGTAGACGACATGAAATTTGCCCATTCCGTCATATTGGCCTTGCCCAGGAAGACGGCTCCTGCCGCCCTCAATTGCGCGGCTGCAAACGAATCCTTCGGCGCGAAATGGTCCGCGAGCGCAACCGATCCGGCGCTTGTGTGCATACGGTCACCGGTATCTATGTTGTCCTTCAGCATGATCGGGATGCCGTGAAGAGGGCCCCGCGCTCCGCTGTCCCGGCGCTCCGAGTCCAGCGCCTCCGCCTCGGCAATCGCGTCGGGGTTGACTTCCAGCACGGCTTTCAGCTTGGGGTTGAACCGTTCGATACGCTCCAGATACCAGCGAACGCAATCCGCGGCCGATAGCTCGCCCGCTTCCATCGCCGCTTGCAGCAAGGCGATATCCGCCTCAATAATCATTTCTTTTGTCCATTTATCCATGTAGGGAAGGTCTCCCGTTTCTCTATATTTTATTTCATAGCGAAAAATCGACATGGATATAAATTGGCGATTGGCTTCCAAATCTCCTGCCTGTCGGCCGAATCTTAATAAGGGTCCGCTTCGCGGCTCTCTTTCGCCGCGTCTTGGACCGCCCGATTGGCATCCAACGAGCCTTGGCCATATTTGGAGATCCCCGCATCGCGGCCTGGAGCTGTGTATTCCGTTCCCATTTGTTCGAGTTCTTTCATTTTCATTGCGATGCCCTCTTTCACGCGGCGGCCATAGTCTTCATCCGCTTGCGCGAAGTGTCCGATCATGGCCTCTTGAATGCGTTTATCACATATCGCAAGCGCTTCGGAGAGGTTTTTGATCAATTCCTCGCGTTCCCAGTCTTCGAATTTGCGGTACGTCTCCCCTGCCTGGCCGTAGTTGTTCGGGCGATCGATAGGCTCACTCATTACCGCCGCGTTATAGGCAGGTCGGTGCGGAGGACGCTCTTCCTTACTTGCTTCCTGAAAGCCGCCGGTCATGGACGGTTCATAGTTAATATGCGGATTCTCTCCGGACTCCTTCGGGTTCCGGGCGTCCATTTGGCCCCGGTGCTGATTGGAATGAACCGGCGCCTTCGGGGCATTCACAGGCAATTGTAGATAGTTGGCCCCAACGCGATAGCGCTGCGTGTCGGAGTAAGAGAAGGTGCGGCCCTGCAGCATTTTATCGTCGGAGAAGTCCATTCCGTCGACCAGAACGCCTGTCCCGAAAGCGGCCTGTTCAATCTCCGCATGGAAATCCGCCGGATTGCGATCGAGAACCATTCGTCCCGCCGGCAGCCAGGGGAATTGATCCTCCGGCCAAAGCTTCGTATCGTCAAGCGGATCGAAGTCGAGCTCCGGATGGTAACCGTCCTCCATCATTTGCACATAAAGCTCCCATTCCGGAAAATCCCCTCGCGCGATGGCCTCGTATAAATCCTGCGTCGCGTGACCCACGTTTTTCGCCTGGATCGCATCCGCCTCTTCTTGAGTTAAATTGCGGATCCCCTGTTTGGGCTCCCAGTGATACTTCACCAGTACCGCATCGCCTTTGTCATTGACCCACTTGTAGGTGTTGACGCCAGAGCCCTGTATATGGCGGTAGGTTGCGGGAATCCCCCAGGGGGAAAACAAGAAGGTAATCATATGGGTAGCCTCGGGCGTACGGGACACGAAATCGAACATCCGCTGCGGGTTCGGTACGTTCGAAGCCGGGTCGGCCTTAAAGGCATGGATCATATCGGGAAATTTCATCGCATCGCGGATGAAGAAGATTTTCAGATTGTTCCCCACCAGATCCCAATTCCCATCCTCCGTATACATCTTTACGGCAAAGCCGCGCGGGTCTCTTGCGGTCTCCGGCGAATCCTTCGCGCCCGCCACGGTGGAGAACCTGACCATTAACGGCGTTCGCTTTCCGGCCCCGGAAAATACTTTCGCCCGCGTGTATTTCTCTACGGGCTCGTCCCCAACCTTCCCGTACGTTTCAAAATATCCGAATGCCCCCGCTCCGCGAGCATGAACGACCCGCTCCGGCACTTCTTCCCGGTCAAAGTGGGAAATTTTTTCGATAAAATGGTAATTCTCAAGCGTACCCGGACCCCGGTTGCCGACGGTTCTGATGTTCTGATTATCCGTCACGGGATGACCCTGCCGCGTGGTCAAGGTTTCACGATGGATGTCCTTCTGGTTCTCCGCCATAATATCGCCTCTTCACAGTTTTTCGTATAGACTCCCCCTGTCTGGAATTTTTATGCAGAAAACAAGGGTACCCTTTAGTAGAGAACAAAAAACCATCCTCAATAAGGATGGCCGCTTGTACGCGATAGATTTCATTTTTCTGCAACCTTTCTCTTGCGATTACGGCAATTCGCTTGCCGTCTCCGCAGCTGCAGGCGCCTTCATCAAGTCTTGTAGAGAGCCAAGAAACGGGCGTATCGACTTGACCATGCCGTAGCCTAACTTCATGACCGGGATAAACCGCTGGACCATGCCGAACAGCCCTCCTATGCCGACCCCCGCCCCCGCTGCGCCGCCGAGCCCGCCGCCAAGCCCACCGCCGAGCCCACCGCCGCCGAATGCTCCGAACAACGAGCCCATCATCGGCAGGAAGGAAGAGATTTGGGCCCTCGGCTGGCGCGAGCGGGAACGGACGGAAGGCTTATGAGAAGCCCTTCGCCGGCTGCTCGAGGGACTGCCCGAGCCGCGGGAGCCGATTCTGTGCCACTTGCGCTTAGGCCGGGCGCCCTGCTTCCCGGGAGACGTGCGCGGCAGCAATCCGGCGCTAGCCAGCGTCAAGCCGGAGCTGTGGATGCCGGTAATGTATCCGACGTAAGTCTTGCCGCTGTGCAGGGTGATGCATACCGGGCGATCCTGCAGCCGCTTGGCTCTTGCGATTACCTTTTTGGATTGGGCCATGAAAGTTCACCTCGCTCGCCTGGTTTTGCTTCATTGTACGCCAGGGGCGGGCCTTCTGCTTGTGTGAATACAGCATCGCGTCGATCGCATCAACTTAAAAATCTTGCATATTGAGTCAAACTGCTGTATTATAAGGTTTCTGACCGACATTCAGGTCATTATGCTCAGTATGACTATCGCGGGGTGGAGCAGCCCGGTAGCTCGTCGGGCTCATAACCCGAAGGCCGCAGGTTCAAATCCTGCCCCCGCAACCAACTTGCCATTTAAAGCTTTGCACATATGAAATGCCTTTAACTCGCCGAATGCGAATTAAAGGCATTTTTTGTTTATGCGTGCCTGATCGGGGGACCAAGCGCTGTAACACAAATAGGCGAGCGCACATAGGCTATGGTTGACTTTCGAATCGATTCCTTTAAGGAGTGCGAATAATGAGCGGTTATAAAGACAAAGCGAAAGCTCAACACATCCCGTTAAAAAAGCTTCCTCCCGTAAGCGTCGCGCAAAAATTCCCCGTCGTTCAAGGGAACGAGAAAGCTTCTGTTGCAGGTCCGCTTACTCCACCCGATTAGCGGAAGTCGCAGCCGAAGCTTCCAGGTCGAAGAAATCCGATCCCCGGATATGCAGTCCAGGCTTGGCAGTTTTCCCTTTTCGCAGCTCAACCGTCCTGCTTCTCGGCTTGGCAGGCTCCGATGCCGAAGCAAGAGCTTCATCCAAGGCTTGCAAAAACTGTTGAAAAAATACCTCCGGCGAATCCAGAGCACTGGCTCCGTCAAGCTTCACGCGAATCGTTCGATTGTCCAGGGTCCCGATGGAGACCAACAAGCCTTCCCCCTGTTCGCCGTGTCCGATTACACCTAATTTTCTTATCTCCTTCATTCTGCATTCCATACGAATAGCTTCTTCTTTATTTTCCATGATCACGCAAACCAAAGAATCCTGGGTCACCAACAGAATCTTGCTGCCCTTCTCCGCCTGCTCCCAGCTCTCAAAATCCTTATAAATCGCTTTCACGCGATCCTCGGAGGAAATAACCCCGATCTCTTCAAGCTCAAATAGGGAAGCTTCATCAATCGGGGTATGAAGACGGATTCTTCCTTTTATATAGTATTGAATAAAGAGGATGCCCCCTATTCCGGATATTAACGAATCGTCGATGGATATCCGGAAAAGAATGCATAATAACACAATGAAGGCTAATCCGTATTGCGTACGGGTAAGCACTTTCATCTTTTCTTCTCTTGTTTTGCGAAAATATCCGAATCCCTGACCCGGATGATAATCCGCAATGGCCTGGCCAAACCCCTTTAGCTTATCAAGAGCTACGACGCCTGCCGCAACAAAGCCGAACCCGCCAACGGTAAGCAGAAGCCCCCCGCCGAAGAGACCGACGATACCGCAAAGCCCGAACAACAGGATGCCCAGCCAAATGGCTCGCCGCTTCTTCCCGATCTCTCGTAAAACCTCATCCTCGGACGTCATCTTTAATCCTCCTGCTTCAAGAAGGTCTAAATCTCCCAATCTCCGCGCAGCTGCTCGTACAGCCAGATCAGGAATATCGTGTCGTTCGCCGCAATGTGTTGGGCGACGCCGATTCGGCCCGCCAAATGCTGCGCGATCGGCCGACCGAGCTGCGCGAGCCGCTGCTGCGAGACGAACGGCAGCCGCTCCGCCCAAGCGGCGAGCAGCGCCCAGTCGGAATATGCGACCGCCCGGCGGCTCTCATCCTCCAGCCGCTGACGGGGCAGAGACGTTCGCCACCGGTCGATCTGCTTGTCCATCTTCTTCCGCAGCTTCAGCCGCTCCTTCTCTTTCTCGACGACAACGATCGTTCCCGCCACCATATCCCCGATTCTGCGGTCCGCGGAGCTGCTCAGGACGACGATCATCCCCAGGAAATAACCGACGGGCAGCATATCGATCAGCCGGAACAGATTGCGAATGACGACCGCGAGCAGCCCGGCGTTCCGGCCCTCCATCTGCACGACGCGGATGCCGACCGCACGCTTGCCCACGGTCTGCCCGCCCATGAAGTATTCACATCCGACGTAATAAGCGCCCGTGCCTGCCGCCCCGATAAGGAGCAGCACTGCGATCGCGTAATCGCTGTTCTCAAGGAAGATAGAAGCGAAAGCAAGAGCGAGATAGAGAGCGAACAGAATCAGCATGTCGATCAGCTGCGCAATGCCCCGCATCCCCACCCCCGCCGTAGGGAACACCAGCCGTACCTGCTCCGGCGTTACGATCGATACTTCTTTCTCCAACGGATGGCTCATTCTTGGCTCCAGCCCGGACCGGTCGGTCATGGGTTGATCGGAGGCGGAGGCGGCGGAACGGAATCCGGCGCGATCCGGCTAATCATCTCTTCAAGTCCCATGCCGTCGCGAACTCTGAGATCGAAATAGCTGACCGCGTAAGCGATATAGAGAATCGGCGCCGTCAGCACATTGATGAGCATCTGCAGCAGGGCCAACAGAACGCCGCTTATCGGCAAGAGCCCAAGAATGAACCCGGCGACTAAATTAAGCAAATAGATGATCAGCAGCATGACCAAAAACAGTCCGAACAGTCTCCAGAAGCTTCCGCGAGTCAAGCTCCAGCTTCTTCCGACCCCGATCGACTCTTCCTTGAATGCGACAACCGGAAGAAAGTAGACGAAGCGAAGCGTAAAATAGTAAAACGCGAACAGCATCCCGACAATAACCAGGACCACCCAGACGCCCCCGGCCGCTTCGGACAGCACGGCGACGATCACGCTTAAAATCATAGTCGCGATCGCGATCGTAAAAATAAAGCCGAGCATCATTAAACCGAATACGATCGAACTGCCGAGCAGTCCCCCGTACCTCTTGAAGGACATCCGCAGCAGCTGGAGCGCCGACGGGACCTCTTTCCCCTGCATGACATGGTGCACGAGGAAGACGATCGAGGCGACGACGACCGGCGTCAGAAACAGAAACGCTAGTCCGAAAAGAAAAACGACCCATGCTTGGCCGCCTTCGACGAGCAGCGGTTCCAAGTCTCCCGCGGAGTAATTCCTAAGCTCGTCCATGTTGAACAGCGATTGAAGAGTCTGCCCCTGCGTCATGGCTTGAAGCAAATAAATGAGGCCATAGCAAATCAGTATAATCGACATCAGTTTCATAAAATGCTTGCGGTACAATTGAAAGCTTACATCGATCATTCTGCCGATTCCCATCGGCTTCAGGATCTCTTGAGACACGGTTTGACCTCCTAAGTTTTGCTAAATTTCTCGAGTTCTGAGTTATTTTATATCGATTTTTTCAACCTTAATCAAAGGTATCGTAATATTCCCGCCCATTGTTGACTGATAGGTATAAAGACCTTCCGATACCCCATACAGGATAACATTATCCTCTTCCAGCACTCTGACTTTTGTTAATGATGAAGGATAATAGACAAATAACACATTGTTATAATTGCTATTTACCGCAACTCTAAGACTCACTTCGGAATCGCCCTCTATAACTTGAAGCACTTTGCCGGAAAATTTGACCTTCTTTCCTTCATACTCATCAGGCGTCCGCGCCAACTGCTTATATGTAATTTCCGTTTCATAACCTTTCTTTTCATCCGCTTCGGCCTTGGCAAGTTCCCTAGCGGCCTCTTCCGCGGCCTTTTCTTTCTCTTGAGCAAGCAATTTCTCTTTAGCTTGTCTGTCTTGTTCAGCTTTCAAATCATTTGCAGCTTGTTGGGCCGCAATTTCAGCCTCCGACAAACTTTTATATTTAGCTTCCAGCGCGGAGAATTCATCAATACGAGCTTTTGCCGTTTTTAATTCCTCCATCGTTTTTTCCGAATCGCTTTTAAGCCTGGCATTGTCATCCAGAGCTTTTTGATATTCACTTTGCAGCTTGGCGTTGTCCTCTAAAGCCGTTTGATGTTCATCTGTGGAAACGCTGGAGCAAGCAGATATCATTATAGTCAGAATCAGCAAAACACCAATAAGAAATGGTTTTCTCATGTTCCTATACCCCTTTAATGTATAAAATAGCTACTGTCAGGCGGATCTGCTCCTTTCTCTACGTTACAAATAGCGAGCCGCCTTAGGGAGCAAGCTTCGATGTAATAATACCTTTGTTCGCCTATCCTGTCATCCATATTTCTACAAATTTATACAATCATTTCTGTCATTCGTCATCGCCGATCTCCAAGCGCCGCGCACTAGAAGCAAAAAACGCTCCCCCGGCACACGGCCGAAGGAGCGCTGCGAGAAGGCATTGCTCTCAATACAGAGTTCTCAAAGGCGCGCCTTCCAGAAAACTCTTGATATTCTCTACAGTGTGCTCGAAAAAAACGCGATAGGCATCCTCCGTAACGTAGCCGATATGCGGAGTCGCCAGCACATTGGGGAGATAACGGTACGGATGACGAGAAGGCAGCGGCTCGATGTCGTAGACGTCAAGTCCCGCGCCGGCAATCCGCCCCTGCTGCAGCGCATCGATGAGCGCCTCCTGATCGACGATCGGCGCCCGGGAGGTGTTAATCAGATAAGCGGCGGGCTTAAGGAGAGACAGCTCCATCGGTCCGATCAGCCCCCGGGTGCGGTCGCTCAATACGAGATGGATCGATACATAGTCGCTTCCGGACAGCAGCTCTTCCTTCGAAGCATACTCCACTCCGATCTGCCGCGCCTTTTCGGCGGTGAGGTTCTGGCTCCACGCGGATACCTGCATGCCGAAGGCCTGCCCCACCTTGGCTACCTGGCTTCCGATCCGCCCCAGTCCGACAAGCCCGAGCCGCTTGCCGAAGAGGTCGACGCCGATCGTGCTCTGCCACTTGCCGCCCAGTCTGAGCGACTGGTTCTCCGCAACCACCGATCTGGCCAGACCGAGGATCAACGCCCAGGTCAGCTCGGCCGTTCCCGCTCCTGCGCCGCCCGTGCCGCTTACGACGACGCCGTGCTCGGCCGCGGCGGCCAAATCCACGGAAGCGTTGCGCATCCCGGTCGTGATCAGCAGCTTCAGCTTCGGCAGGCGCGCGAACAACGACGCCGGGAACGGCGTGCGCTCGCGCATAATGACGACGATCGGAAAGTCCTGCAGCCTCTCCGCCAGCTCGCGCTCGTTATCGATATGCTCGCGGAATACGACGACCTCCACGCGCTCCTCGATGCGAGACCAATCGGCGAACGACAGGGCGACGTTCTGGTAATCATCCAATACAGCACAACGCAGCTTCATTTCGTTCCTCCTTCTGCGGCATGTCCGACCGACAGAACCGGCGAATCTTCGGTTTTGATCACTCCTAATCTCCATATTCGACGGCCTCTCTCTCGGTACCTCCCCCGTTCCCGCAGCTTAACCCCGAAATATTCGCAGCCTCCGATTGGGCCATCAGGAAGTCGGGTCGTGATATTCATCTATTCCAACTCTGCAAAGATAGCATACACTGGGGTACCTATAAGGAAGGAGACCATCGCCAGATGAAAATATATACCGCGCTTGGTGACTCCATTACCGCCGGTATCGGCGCAAGCTCCCCGGCATCGGCCTACCCGTGCGTTGTGGCAAGATTATTACGGGAAAGGTCCTGTCCGACGGCGGTCGACACGTTCGCGTATCCCGGCTGGACAAGTACGGATTTACGGCTTGCTTTAGCGGAAGACGATTACTGCGCTGTGCGCAGATCCGCCATTGCGAGCATTTGGATCGGCGGAGACAACTTAATCGCGGCAGGGCTGCTTATTCTGAAGGGGGCAGGGCCTCAAGCGATACCGAAGCTATTGTCGCAGTACGAGCACGATCTAACCGCGATTGTCAGGCACACGCATCGGTCCAGCAAAGCTTCGATCGTATTATGCACACAGTATAATCCTTTTCCCAAAGCCCCCGTAGCGGTTCAAGCCATTCAAGCTCTGAACGGAGTCACGCAGCAAGTGGCTTCCCGATACCGCGCGAAGCTGGCGCCGGTTCATCAATGGTTCGAGGAGCGCCAGGCCGAACTCATTGCGGGCTATCGAAACGGACGTTTGGAGGACGGCGCCGGGGGCTCGTTGCCGGTTCACCCGAACGACAAGGGACACATGCGGATTGCCCGAGGCTTGTTTCCTCTGATTGCAAGCGAATAGGAAGGCCGCGGCTCAAGGGGACTCCAGCCGAACTTGCTCGGGCGCTGCAATCGACATTTCATTTTCCGATGGGGGGCATTGTTATGCTCCTCGTTTCCGGGAATTTATGGTAGGATAATGAAAAACAGGAGGTCTGAGCGATGGATCCCGCACAGCGAATTCAGCGATATAAAGAGGATTGGTCCGAGCTCGAGCGGCTGCTCGGCGCTTTGAATCATATTCGTCGGCCGATTAGCGCAGGCGACATCGATCGCTTGACCGCACTGTACAAGTCGGCGGCGGCGCATCTGTCGGCCATGCGTACGCAGTGGCCGAACGACCCGACCACTACTTACTTAAACCACCTTGTCGCCCGAGCGCATCACGTGCTGTACAAGCAGTCCGACAAGGGCGCGGGCAGTATCGGCCGCTTCCTGGGCGCATACTTTCCGTCCCTCATTCGCCGGAGACAGCCGTTCATCCTCATCGCCGGGGCGCTGTTCCTTCTCGGCATGATCGCCGGATTCGCAGCCGTATGGACGGACCCGCTCAGCCTGCATCTGGTGCTGCCCGCGAACATCGCGGACGCGATCGATCCCGCCGCGACGAACGCTCCTCGCGGCGAGCTGCACAGCCCGCTCGTCTCGACGGAAATTCTGATCAACAACATCCGCGTCGCCATGCTGATCTTCGTGAGCGGAGTCACGCTGGGGATCGGCACCGTGTATTTGCTCGCCTACAACGGCTTGATCGTCGGAGCGCTCGCGGCCGTCTTCGTGCAGGCCGGCGAAAGCTATGTATTCTGGGCGTACATCCTCCCCCACGGCATCATCGAGCTGACCGCGATCTTCATTGCCGGCGGAGCCGGCTTATATATGGGGTACCGCTTTTTCGTTCCGGGCGCGTATCCCCGCAAGCGGCAGTTCCTCCGGGCCGCCAAAGAATCGGTGCAGCTGCTGCTCGGCACGATTCCGCTGTTCGTGATCGCAGGCATCATCGAAGGATACGTCACGCCGTCGGAGCTGCCGCTGGGCGCCAAGTACGCCGCCGCGGTCGGCACGCTGCTGCTGCTCGCGCTTTATTACGTTTACGGTCGGGTCAGAGCGCGTTCCGTGCCTTCAAATCCAAGTATTCGTTGACCGCGCCAAGCGCCAGCCGATCCGCCGGCACATCCATCACTTGAATGCCCAAGCCGGCCATTTGACTCACGTATTCGCTGCGGTCGAGCCGGAACTTGTGCGCCAGGCTCTGAATATAGGCCGTCCGATGGTTCGTCGGCTCGGTTCGCGCCCACTCGTGCAGCAGCGGATCGTTCAAGGAGACCAGAAGCGGCACATGGCTTCTGCGCAGCCGGCGAGCGTAGGCGAGCAGCTCCTGATCGTACAGATAGCTCTCCATATCGGAGAACAGCACGACGAACGATCGTTTCTTGATCTGCCGCAGCACATGCGACAAGGCCAATCCGAATCCGGGCTCGACGAAATCGGATTTCAGGTCGTAAGCGGCCAGCGTCAGCTGGCGCAAATGCGGAAGCCCCCGCCCCGGGGGAACGTAGATCTTGATTCGATCGGAGAAAGCGAGCAGCGCGACGTAATCCCCCTGCTTCAGCGCGACCGCGGCCAGCACGAGCGCGGCTTCGAGCGTGCGGTCCAGCTTCGTCTGGCGCTCGAGCTCGACCCCCATCATTCTTCCGCAGTCGAGCGCTATCGTGACGACTTTGCCTTTTTGGGGCCGGAGAACGTTCGTCATCAGCTTCCCGCTGCGGGCTGTCGCCCTCCAGTTCACCCGTCTCGGGTCGTCTCCCTGCGCGTAGCTGCGGATCGAATCGAAGTCCGTGCCGGACAGGCGGGGCCTTGCCAGCCTGCTGCCGTCGAGCACCAGGGCGTCCTGGGCCGCAGCCAGGACGCCGCGCACCCGCGAGAGGTCCGGCACGATCCGAACCTCGCTGCGGCACGTCAGCCTCGTCTGCTTCTTCCACAGCCCGACCCCGCCCCAATAACGAAGCATTACGCTTCCGAACGTATACGCTCCCCGCTCCTGCCCTGCGGTATCGTACTCGAAAGCGACCGCGCTTTCCTCCAGGCGTCCTCTCCAAATGTCCTGCGGAATTCGGATATCCTGCTCGTCCTCCCGCTGCGCGCGGTAATCCGTGAAGGAAATCGGGAGATCGTCGGCCAGCTCGACGTGCAGAGGGAAGCCCCTCGCCATATCGGCCAGCAGAGAAAGCCGGACCTTGAAGGGCTGGCGCACGTCCGCCTCCTCCGGCATCGTCCGCTCTGCGGAGAACCGCCGCCGCGAGGGCAGCAGAAGCAGATCGACGGCGCTGAACACCGCCAGCAGCAGGTAGAAGCCCCAGAACGAATAAGCGCCGTAGCCCAGCGCATAGACGGCCCCGACCGGAACGGAGCCGACGACCGCGATCGCGACAAGGCGGCGAGTCGGAACGATCGACTCGTCGCCGAACCGTCTACCGAGGAACCGGAACAGACGCGAGCGTTTCCTGGACGATGTGGTCACTGCTGCCGCCCTCCAATTCCGCCTGCGGCGTCAGCAGCAGCCGATGGCGGAGCGCAGGCCGCGCCACCAGCTTCACGTCGTCCGGCGTCACGTAGTTTCTGCCTTCGAGCGCGGCCCAGGCTTTGCTCGCCATCAGGACGGCGATGCCGGCGCGCGGGCTTGCTCCGAGCTGCACCCGCTTCGATTCGCGGGTTCTGCGTATAACCGCGGTAATATAGTCGATGACCGAATCCTCGACGACAACCTCCGCCGCCTGCGCCTGCGCGGCCCGAATCTCGTCGAGCGACAGCGCCGGAGCGATCGCTTGGTCGCGCTCCGTCGCGAACGGGACATGCCCCTTCAGAATTTGCCGTTCCTGCTCTTCTCCCGGATAATCCAATACCAGCTTGAACAGAAAGCGGTCGAGCTGCGCTTCCGGCAGCGGGTATGTCCCTTCGTATTCAAGCGGGTTCTGCGTCGCGACGACAAGGAAGGGCTCCGGAAGCCGGTGCGTCGTACCGTTAATCGTCACCTGGCGCTCCTCCATCGCTTCGAGCAGCGCCGCCTGCGTTTTCGGTCCGGAGCGGTTAATCTCGTCGGCCAGCACGATGTTGGCGAACACAGGCCCGTAAACAGTTTGAAATTCGTTTTCTTTCGTATGATAGATGGCGCTTCCCGTAATATCGCTGGGCATCAAATCCGGCGTAAACTGGATGCGGCGATACTCGCCGCCCGTCAAGGCCGCGAGCGTGCGCGCCATCTTCGTCTTGCCGAGCCCCGGCACGCCTTCCAGAAGCACGTGCCCTCCGGCCAGCAGCGCCGCGGCCATGAGCCGGATATTCGTCTTCTGCCCGTACAGCCTCTGCTCCATCTCGTGCAGCAGCCGTTCCATACTTGCGCTCATTCTCGTCACTCCTTCTCCAGTAACGCGATCATCTCGCCGTACTCGCGCGTCCGTTCGACGAACGCGCCATCCGCTCCCGCGCCGCGTTCCAACCCCTGCGCGTGCCGCAGCAGGCGCTCCAGCTTGACCGCCTGCGCTTCTTCGCTTAGGCGGTCCTTCGCCAGCCGCCCCGCCTCTTCCGGCGAGGCATCAAGAGGCAGCCCCCAGCGAGCCAGCAGCAGCCGGCGCAGGGCGCGCGCCTGATGCGCGAGCGCCTCGCTCTGGAAGCGGCCGCGCTCGTACCACGCGGCGACGGCCCGCAGCGTTTCGTCGCCGCGGCGCACGGTCCAGGCCCGCGGCGTATAGGCCGGGCCGAAGCGCTTGCCGCGCTGCCACAGCCAGAGCAGCAGCGAGACGGCCAGCCCGGCGCAGACGGCGACGAGCCACGCCGGATACGCGGCCAGGAACCCCGCCGTATTCTCATAGCCGTGATGGTACTCGTCCACCCACAGGGCGGTGCGGCTTCCGTCGCCGACCAGCCAAGGCCATACGAGCTCGAAATGATCGTGTTTCAGCACGTTTTCATTCGTCAGCCACTCGGGAGCGACCGCCGCGACGACCGCTCCTTCCCCATACGCTCTTCTCGCCGCGATGACTCCGCTTGAGTCGCGCAGCAGCTCGACGTCGCCGTCTTCCAGGACGATTCGCTGCTTGGTCCGGATCTCCGCCGGCCGTTCGACAGTCTCTTTCCCCTCCTGCCGCATGACGGCGGCGGTTCCCGATAAAGCGTCCGAGCGCTCGGTTCGGAATACTTCTCCCGCGCCCGGATCGCGGCTGAAAAGCAGCAGCTCGTTCCCTTGCGCCACCCATTCGAGCAGCTTCGCCCATTCGCCGTCAAGCGGTGCGCCGGGCTCGACGGCGAGCAGCGCCTGCCCTTTGCCCGCGGGCAGCCCGCCCCACGAGCGCTTCCATGCCTTGACAGGCGCCTGCTTCTCCTGGAGCAGCGTCATCACGCCCTTCGTCCCGTCCACGTCCGCGGAGAACGATACGTAAGGCGCCATCCGTTCGGGCTGCGGTCTTACGATCGCCAGCCCCAGCCCGATGAAGAGCATGACGCAGACGATCAGCCCGATTGCGTGTTTGTTCCGATGCAGCAGCTGCCTGATCGGCGTCATCCTATCTCGCCTCCCTCTCCGCGATCAACACGTCGATATCGCGCTGAAAGCCCAGGAAGCTGTCTTCGTCCGCGGGCTCATGCCCGTACCATACCCGTTCGAACAGCAAGGCGCTCCGCTGAAAATACGGCACCGCGCTCGCCCGGCTCCGCTCCAGCTCGTCCCGGTAATCCCAGTCCGTTTTCCACTTTTCGATACGAATCCAGCCGGCCCGCTCCATGTAGAACAGCAGCGACAGGTACGAGCAGCGAATGCTCTCCCGGATTTTCCCTTCGGCATGCGCGGCCTTCGCCATCGCCGCATACTGCTCGTACGTCAGCTCCAGCTCGGATGATCCGACGGGTGCCATGTGCCGCCGGGTCTTCCCCTGAAACACGAGCTGTCTGGAGAACCAATAGATCCCCCAGCACAGTGCGACCGTCACGGCCGCCAACAACGCGAACAAACCGACGATCGCCGCGTCATCAGCCCCGTGAAAGACAGGGAACCGTTCGATCACCCAGTCCAGCAGCGTCTCCAACCCCCCTTTGCGCGGGCCGGAAGCCTGTTCGTGAACATATCTCGCAAATTCGTCCCGGCTTAGAATCTCGCCGAGTTTCCGTTTGTCTTCAAGCAGCTCGGACCGGTCGATCATTGGGCAACCCGAGGCGGATGAAGCAAATAAAACTGGCCATAGCAGATCAGCGTGATCAGCATCCGCTTCGCTAGAGGTTTGCGGTGCAAGTGAAGGCTTGAATCGAGTATTCTGCCAATTCCCATCGGCTTCGAGGCCTCTTGAGGCACAGCTGAACCCCCCTAAGTTTTACTAAAATAGGAATAGGTAAGGAGAATCTTCGACATTACTCGGTCAGTTCTCCTTTTCCCCTCCTTCACGCCGTGCGGGAACATTTCTGTTCACACGGTGCTCCATCATG